>DASWNB010000313.1:0-8518 GCA_036399455.1 Flavisolibacter sp.
GCACAGCATGCCTCATGCCCAATTCCTGATTCCAATTCCTTCTGCCTTTTACCCTTTCTTTTCCCCTACTTCCTCTCATACACCACCTTCCCATCCACAATTATCAACACAGTTTCAGTAGCAGGAAGCTGTTTTAACCCAATGCTAAAGATGTCCTGCGTCAGTATTGCCAGATCAGCAAGCATTCCCTTTCCCAGGCGGCCTTTCTCCTCCTCCCGAATGCTGCCTAAGCAGGCCCAAGCGTATGCGTCACCACGGCCTGTTCTATGCTTAGGGCTTCTTTGGGATTGTTGGGATGAATAGCGGCCACCAGGATGTTCAGGAGGGATTTATCGGGCCGATGTGCCTGTAGCCAGTCCTGTTGCCCTTTATGGCAAGGCCGTCCACGTACAGGCGGTCCGTGTCTGAAGTAAAGATCTTGCCGTTTACCAGGACGATGTCAGCGTTCCGGGCTGAAGAGACCGAAAGCAGCGGCAGCAGCCGAGCACCGCAGGCAGCCTGTTGAAGAAAGCACCCAAAGCGGAGGTTTCTTTGATATACGATTTTCCGCCAGACACCACAGCAGCACATATACGGCAAAGCTTTTGCATTACCCCAGTAAAAGCGAACTGATGAAAAATTATACAACCTCAGTGCTGGTGTTCCTGGTCCTTGCCACAACACTCAGCTCCTGCGAACTGGTAGGCGATATCTTCAAGGCAGGCTTTTATGCCGCTTTCATTGTCATTGCTATCGTAGTAGCTCTGGTGATCTGGATATTTTCCAGGTTCAGGAGAAGAAGATAGAGAGATAAGCTTCGAGTCTTGAGCTGCGAGCTGTGAGCAGATGCACTGAAGCTTCAGCCGCAGCAATGAAAAGCTGGAATGATGTTAATCCGGGGCAGTTTACAGGTTGAGGGTTCTTCAACGTTAATTAACATTGACGGCAGCCTATGCCTGGCTTTATTGAGTAATTTGGCATTAAGGAGAGTGCGTCGCTGTACAATCCTTAATGCTCAAATAATCTGCAAGAAAGCTGAAAACCCAAATAACATTTTTATGAAACATCTGCTGACTGCTTTATTCCTGCTGTTTTGCTCTATCGTTTCCGCACAGAAAGACAATACCGCCATCAGGGAACTGACCAAAGACATGGAAACCGCTTTCAATTCCAGGGACATGCTTAAAGTGTCTGCCCTCTACCTGGACAGTGCAGGGATCAGCGGAGGCCGGCAATATATAACCGGACGAAATAACATCGACAACTACTGGCTTTCCTTAAAAGATAGAAACGCCGAATGGAAGCTTGAAACAGACGGTATCGAAGACTATGGCGATGTTGTTCTCCAGAGAGGCCGGTCCTATCTCACGTTCAAATCAGGAGAGACGCAACGCCAGTCCAATGTGAGGTTTTTACTTGTATGGAAAAAGACAGGGCAGTCGTATAAGATACTGTATGATTATTTTTCCGGGTTGTGAGAAGATGACCGATTAGAGACAACCGATAACCGAGAGAGAAGCTGCGAGTTGAGAGCTGCGAGTTGCGAGTCGAGGTCCTTCTACCCTGCCTCTTCGCGCCTGGCGGTTACCAAATCCGGATTCAATCAGAAAACCAAATACCTAATTCCAATCCCTTCTACCTTCTACCTTCCACCTTCCACCTTCTACCTTCCACCCTACTTTTCCTCCAGCAGGGCCACTTTACCGTCCATGGTAGAAACAACTAACGCCTTCCCGGAGAGTACATTGACAGTGTTGACCATAGAGTTGTCGAGCTTGTGTGCCCAGATGATCTTTTGGGTGAGCGGGTCGATGGAGTATACCACACCGTTTTTGGTGCCGAAGAAAACCTTTCCTTCCTTCTCGATCAGCATGGAGGGCACGTGCTCGTAACCAAAGCCGGCGTGCATCTTCCAGGCGGCGGTCTGCGGCTGCCGGTTGGCAGGAAAGGCCACGACAGTATCCTGCATGGTCTTTCCATAGATCCATTTGCCATCTTCCGATATGCCTATGGATTCACGTATACGGGCTTCGTTGGTGCGCCAGAGGGTTTTGCCGTTCTGCAGGTCAATGGCTGAAAAATAGCGGTCAGGCGCTACCACGTACACCACATCATCCTTGATCACCGGTATGCAGGCCGCAGGCGAATAGTTGATAACGGAAGAGCCGTTGTTCCAGCTCCACAAGAGCTTCCCGGTATTCTTGTCCAGTGCATACAGGTTCCTGTCCCAGGCTCCAAAGATGATCCTGTCGCCGTTGATCACCGGCTTGCTTACTACCGCGCCGTTCAGTCCATTGAAGCTCCAGAGCTGGTCGCCCGTGGCGAGATCGATGGCCCTGAAATGATGATCGCTGCTGCCGATATATACTTTACCGTTCTCTATGATGGGTGAGCCCAGCACGGAGGCGTTCGCCTGGAACTGCCACTGCAGGCGTCCTTTCGTATTAAGGCAATAGACGAATCCGTCGGCAGAGCCTACCACTATGCGGTCGCCTTCGGTTGCAGGCGAAGAGAACACGGGGCCTTCGGTGGGAAACGCCCATTTTCTTTTGCCGTCCTTAATGTCCAGCGCTTCAATAGTTCCGTTCTGGTTTCCAAATACCACCAGGCCATCGATCACCGCGGGAGTGGAAATAACGTTGGCAGCGGAGCTGTAGGTCCAGCGAGGCTTTACCTGCTTGTATTGATTGTTGACGGAAAAATCAGGGCGGGGGAATTTCTTTTCAGGGTATTTCTGCTCCTTCAGCGCCACACCTGTCCAGCGCTTTTCTTTTTTTGAAACCGGATTTCTTTCGGTGAACAGGATGGAATCCCGGCGGACGTCCACCAGGTTGTAACCTCCTTCGGCGGCTTTGGCCCTGAGGTTGGAGCGGCCCATTACGGCGGGAATGTCTTCCGCCTGTACCGGCCTGTTGTTGTGTCCATGGCCGCAAAGCGCCAGGATGGTGTTCCGCTTCTTCAGCATGTCGATGACCTCGTACCAGTTATCAAGGCCATTGTCCAGGGGGTAGTGGTTCAGGAAGACGACCGGGGCTTTTTTAGGTATCGTAGCAAGCTGCTCCTTCATCCAGTTCACCGCGTCGCGGGGCACGTGGCCGTCGCTCATGCGTACGTAGGGACCCGATGCGCAGCCGATGAAGTAAATGCCGTTGCGCTTGAACATGAACTTGTCCGAGCCAAAGGTTTCCGTAAACCCCAACCCGCCGCTTTCGCTCCAGCCCGTATCGTGGTTGCCGGGAATGATGTAATAGGAAACGTCAAGGCTGTCGAGTATCTTCTTTGCCAGCGCCAGCTCTGCATCCGTTCCCAGCTCGGTAATATCGCCGGTAAGCACCACGA
The DNA here is from genome assembly GCA_036399455.1 of Flavisolibacter sp. Lineage (GTDB taxonomy): Bacteria > Bacteroidota > Bacteroidia > Chitinophagales > Chitinophagaceae > Flavisolibacter. Next base: position 3,319 of record DASWNB010000313.1, read on the forward strand.
ACTCAATATCGCTGAGGGAATTAATATCGGCAACGGTTCTCCTCAGGTCCTCCTCTGCCGAACCATTGGGAGAGCCTATATGCGTATCGGAAATAAACACGAACCGGAACGGTCTTGTCTGCGCTCCTGCAACGGAACTTACAAGCAGTAACAGGAAGAAGAGGAAGGATTTCATAGCGGGAAATTAAGGAAAAGCTGTTAGCCTATAGCTGATAGCTGTTGGCTTGCTTCCGTTCAGCCTATTAGCAGCACGTTCCCTAACATGAATAGTAGCAGAATGTTTGTCGCTTTTACTGAACGGCTAACAGCCAACAGCTTTCAGCCAACAGCTTTCTTTTCCTACCTTCAATCGTGCTGCGTAAATCCACCATACAGTTACTAAGATTTCATTTTTCTTTCTTCCTGCTGCCGGTTTACCTGTTTGCTTTAAGCCAGTTGCCGGAAGTGGATTGGACAGATGCACTCATGGTATTTGCGATTCTCCACCTGCTGGTATATCCTTCCAGCAACGGCTACAACTCGTACATGGATCGCGATGAAACGCCCATCGGCGGGCTGGCATCTCCCCTGCTTCCTACACGGCAACTGTACCATGCAACACTCGGAATGGATGGGGTGGCGGTGCTGCTGTCGCTGTCAATAAGCCCCGTGTTTGCGCTGGGTATTTTGCTCTACATTCTCGCTTCGAGGGCTTACAGCTACAGGGGCATCCGGCTGAAGAAATATCCGTTCGTAGGTTTTCTTACCGTTTTTCTTTTCCAGGGCGCTGCGGTTTTCTGGCTTACCTGGCATGCCTGTCATCCGCAGCAACCGCTGCCTGTACCGCTGCTTCCCTGCCTTCTCTCCAGCCTGCTTATCGGTGCATTGTACCCGCTTACACAGGTGTACCAACACGAGGAGGACCGGAAGGACGGCGTCACCACCATCAGCTATGTGCTGGGCAAGAAGGGAACGTTTATTCTGAGCATGATGCTCTTCCTCTCGGCCACCATGCTCATGTACATTCTTTTAGGGGAGAAGAAAGCCAACCATTTCTATCTTTTTTTGTTGATTCTCCTGCCGGTGGTCTTATTTTTTTTATACTGGATGAGGAAAGTGTGGAGAGATGAGAGAGAAGCCAGCTTCAGGAACAGCCTGATGATGAACATACTGGCAACCCTTTGTACCACCGTATATTTTACAACCCTGATCATACTGAACCATTGAGCAAGATCGTTTCCATAGGTACGGCCGTGCCGGCATACCGCCACAGCCAGATGGATATCCTGAACTTCATGCAGGATGTGTATGCCGTGCAGGAAGCCGATAAAAGAAAGATCCGCTACCTCTACAACCACAGCGGCATCAACCAGCGCTATTCGGTTATACCCGACTACAGCCGGCCCATACAGGAATGGAAGTTCTATCCCCAAACCGAAAACCTGGAGCCTTTTCCCACCCTGGAGCAGCGGATGACCCTGTTCAACAGGCATGCGCCCCAGCTTTCAGTGGATGCTATCCGGGACTGCCTGCGGCACCAGCACGACCATAAAAAGATCACCCATCTCATTACCGTCAGTTGCACCGGCATGAGCGCCCCTGGCCTGGACCTGCAGGTGATGGAACTGATGGATTTTGGCAAGAATATCTTCCGCACTTCGGTCAACTTCATGGGTTGCTATGCAGCCATACATGCGCTGAAGATCGCCGATGCCATCTGCCGGGCCGACGCTTCCGCACAGGTGCTGGTCGTCTGCACCGAATTGTGCACCCTGCACTTCCAGCGTGAAGCCACGCCTGACAACATCGCTTCTTCCCTGCTCTTTGGCGACGGCTCCGCCGCAGCACTGGTTTGCTCTGCAGAGAATGAATTGCCCGGCCTGCACATTGATGGCTTTTACAGTGAAGTCATTCCCAAAGGAAAGAGAGACATGGCCTGGGAACTCTCATCCAGCGGTTTCCTGATGACCCTCAGCGGCTACGTGCCCGACCTTATTGAAGAAGATTTTTCCGCCATCGTGGAAAAGTCCATTGCCCGCGAAGGGCTGCCGGTAAGCGCTATCAGCCACTGGTGCATTCATCCAGGCGGCAAGCGTATCCTTGAAGGCATCAACAAAAGCCTGGGCCTGAAGGACGGCGACCTGTCGCACTCCTACGATGTGCTCCGTGATCACGGCAATCTCTCCTCGGCCACTATCCTGTTTGTACTGAAGGGCATGATGCAGAAGGAGAAGAAGATCGGCAAGCTGTTTGGCGCCGCTTTTGGCCCGGGACTGACTGTAGAAACCTTTACAGCCCATTCATGATACAGCTATTACGGCGAAGGTCATACGAAAAAGAATTGCTGGACAGGGACGATATTCCTTTCGAGCATATCAAAACAAATATGCAGGAGCTGGACCGCATCAACCGCTACCTGGGCGGGCATCGCATATCGATTGATGGCATCTGCAGGCTTACCGGCGAAAGACGCATGGAAAAGCCTTTACGTATTACCGAAATAGGCTGCGGCGGCGGCGACAACCTGCGGGCCATCGGCCGCTGGGCGGAGAAAAAAGGACCGCCTGTACAGCTATGCGGCATCGACATTAATCCTTCCTGCATCGGCTATGCACAGAGCGTGGAAGCCAACAGGGGCATAGAGTTCATCCAATCCGATTACCGGGACGTAAGCTTCAGCAAAAAGCCGCACATCATCTTCTCCTCGCTTTTCTGCCATCATTTTACGGAAGACGAGCTGCGGACGATGCTGCAATGGATGCGGGAAAACAGCACCCTCGGCTTTTTCATCAACGACCTCCACCGCCACCCGCTGGCCTACTATTCCATCGGCCTGCTTACAAAAGCTTTCTCAAAGAGTTATCTTGTGAAGAACGATGCGCCTCTCTCCGTAAAGCGTGGATTTGTGCGGGAAGAGTGGAAGCGTCTTTTTGCATCGGCCGGCATTACCTCTTTCCATTGCGAGTGGAAGTGGGCCTTTCGCTGGCTGGTTACCTGTTCAAGTTAATGATCATACAGGATACATACGATGTGGCCATTATCGGCGGCGGTCTTGCAGGCCTGGCCCTCTCCATTCAGTTGGCCCGCAAGGGCTTCTCCGTCATCCTGTTTGAAAAAGAAAAATACCCCTACCATAAAGTCTGCGGCGAGTACCTGAGCCTCGAAAGCCGCGGCTTTCTTCAAAGGCTTGGCTTTCCCGCGAATGAGCTGCATCTGCCGGTGATCGACACGCTGTTTCTCACTGCTCCGAACGGCCGCTCATTCCGCACGCAACTGCCTCTTGGCGGACTGGGTATCAGCCGCTACCTGCTGGACCACTCGCTGGCGGAACTCGCCAGGAACGAGGGCGTCACGCTTTGCGAGGAAACGCGGGTAGAACAGGTAAGCACAATCGAAGATCATCTTGTGCAATTCCAGGGCAGGCAGAGCGGAACGGTAAAGGCCCGCTTTTGTTGCGGCGCCTACGGTAAAAGAAGCAACCTTGATGTAAAATGGAACCGCGGCTTCCTGCAACAGCACGACAGGCGCCTGGATAATTATGTAGGCGTAAAATATCACGTAAGCACCAACTGGCCCGAACAGGTGATCGGCCTGCATAATTTTGAAAACGGCTACTGCGGCATTTCAAGGATTGAGGATGAAAACTATTGTCTCTGCTACATGACCCGGGCCGACAACCTGCGCCACTACGGCGGCAACCTGAAGGAGATGGAAGCTTCCCTGCTTTCACAGAACCCGCATCTTAAAAAAATATTTTCTTCCGCCCGTGTGCTGGAGCATTTTCCGGTAACCATTTCGCAGATCAGCTTTCACAACAAAACGCAATCTGAAAACGGCGTACTCCTCCTCGGCGATGCTGCGGGCATGATCACCCCGCTTTGCGGCAATGGCATGAGCATGGCGCTGCACAGCAGCAAGATAGCAGCGCCTTTGATAGAGGAATTCCTTCTCGGAAAAACCACAAGGGAAGAAGTGCACCGTCTTTACACCATCGAATGGAAGCGTCAATTCGCCCGCCGCATGACCACCGGCAGAACGCTCCAGAAATTCTTTGGCAGCAAGCGCCTGAGCAACATTTTCGTCTCCGCCATCAACACCTTTCCTTTCCTGGCTAAACCGCTGATAAAGATGACGCACGGGAAGGAGTTTTGAGAGAAGCTGTTGGCCGATAGCTGTTAGCTGATGGCCTGCTTACGTTCCCCTACAAGCAAATCTTTATTAATAATGTTTAGTGCAGGATCTTCATCGTTAAGCGTGACCGGCTAACAGCCAATAGCTATCAGCTAACAGCTTTCCCTGAAAAAACGAAAACCCTCTGTACAGAGGGTTCCATCAATTAGCACGTGAGCTGATTAATGTGCTCTTCCGATTTCCTTGATCAGCACGTCTTCCTGGCCGGCAATGCGGACAACGATAGAAGTGTACTGGTCGGGACCGGCAACCTGCTGCTCGTAGTTCAGGGAAACTTCCTCGAAGCCTCTTGCAGGTTCGGGTTGAACTTCCAGGATGAGGATTGCGGGATTGAAACCCTGGGGCTCGGCGGGAGCCAGCCTATACCCGGGCTTGCTGCTTTCGGCAAGGATGCTGCCGGTAACGTGGAGGGTCTTGAAGGGATCCGGGCTGGGCATCATGTTCACCCAGGCTTTCCATTCCTGTGTAGTTCCTGTTGATTGTTCGGGGCTGCTAAGGGTTTGTGTCTGTGACATTGTTTTTATGTTTTAAAGTGATTGAACGATTACCAGGTTTCCAGGGAGGATTGCGTTTGTTGCGCTTATCGAGATCAAAAATAGAAACAGGCCCGGCCCGGGAAAAGCCGTATGAACATGAAGTCACAGATACGTATGGTGAAGCGTAGGAAAATTCAGATGAATTGAAATCTATATTGGAAATCACAAATGTGGCTAATAAGAGGGCTCCCTATAGAGTGCATAAAAGACGGTATGAATTGCTGATGAATTAAATAGGCGGTCACAGCGCCCGCCTATTTAATTTGTATATGCTCCTATTAAGCTATTCCTGCAGGATGGCCGCAGCCGCAGACGAGGCCGGCGCAAGCGGCCCCGTAGGCATCAGGTTCGTTATTTCACCGGAATCCTGCACCACGGCCAGGCACTCAAGGCTCGAGATCGCCCCTTCTTCCTTGCTGGGATCATGCCGCACCTTGAACACGGCTATGAATTGCCTGTGGTCCAGCGCATGTTCCATGATCTTAGCGCATTGT
>DASWNB010000314.1:0-2536 GCA_036399455.1 Flavisolibacter sp.
CGTAGTTTCATTTAGATCAGTGTTGGGTCCACGGTCCACAGACGAGACTTTAAAAGGACGAGGCTTTTCTTATTTACCAGTCTATCTTAAATTCTCAATATTCAACGATCAATGTTCAATGCTCAAGTGGTTTCCAATTCAGCGGCGTAGTTGAGAATTGGGCATTGATCGTTGATTATTGAACATTTCATCTACCCACAGTAAACGACCATCCACCCTAATGACTCGTCTGTGGACTGTGGACTATCCTTCCAGCACCCCCATCTTTCCCATTTCATAATCCATAATCGCCTGCTTGATCTCGCCGGGATAGTTCATTACAAAGGGACCGTAGGAGGCTATAGGCTCGTTGATGGGCTCACCGGCAAGGAGCAGCAATTTGCCGTCTTCAAGGGCGTGGAGCTGAATGCTTTCGCCGTCTTTTTCATATACGCCCAGATTCCTGCTGCCGATGGTTGCGCCGTTGGACTCCACCTTGCCGTCAAGCACGTAGGCCATAACGTTGAAGCTTTCGGGTATGGTGATGGCGGTTTCGGCGCCTTTGGTGAAATGCACCATCAGGGCCAGGATGGGCGTGAAGGTGGAGGCAGGACCGCGAAGGCCTTTGTATTCGCCGGCCACGAGTTTCAGCTCAAAGCCGTTCTCGTTGAGTACGGGTATGGTTTCGCCCTTGATGTCCTGGTACCTGGGTGGTGTCATCTTGTGGTCGCGGGGGAGGTTTACCCAGAGTTGGATGAGCTCCATGTCGCCGCCTTCACGGGCAAAGGCTTCAGAGGGGCCTTCGCTGTGGATGATGCCGCTGCCGGCCGTCATCCATTGCACGTCGCCGCTTTGCAGGAAGCCTTCGCTTCCCGTGCTGTCCTTATGGTGAATGCGGCCGCTGAACAGGAAGGTCACGGGCTCAAAACCACGGTGCGGGTGCGGACTCAAACGGGCCTTGATGGAACCGGGAGCATGGTTGGTAGGACCGGCGTGGTGCAGCAGGATGAAGGGACTTACCCCATCCAACTCGTCGTTGGGGAGCGGCTGCTTTACCTCGAAGGGTCCTATCTTAAAGTGCTGGAGCGCGGTGTGCACCGCTGCTTTTCTGTATGTTGTCATGATACTTGCATTGGAACTTCCATTAATAAAATTTCTGCGTCGCTGTCGGCAGTGATCCGGAGCTCGCCGGTTTCGCTGATGCCCAGGCCATCGCGCTGGTTCAAAGCTACCTCGTTGATGGTGGCGTCGCCGCCGAGCATAAAGGCATACACTCCGTTACCTTCCCTGTTGATGGGGTAGGTGAGCCGCGTTCCCTTATCCAGCCTGCCCAGGCTGAACCAGGCATCCTGGTGTATGTTGACGCCTTCCGTTCCGCCTATGGGGGAAACCACGGTGAGCAGGCGGTTGTGCTTTTCCTCATCGCTGAAGGTCTTCTGGTCGTAGCGGGGCGGCACGTTGCGCCGGTTGGGGAACACCCATATCTGGAGGAACTTCACCGGCAGGTCGTTGTTCTTGTTTTTCTCCGAATGCACCACGCCGGTTCCGGCGCTCATGATCTGTACATCGCCGCGGCTGATCACCTGGGTGTTGCCCATGTTGTCGCCGTGCTCAAGAGCGCCCTCAAGGGGTATGGAGATGATCTCCATGTTGTCGTGCGGGTGCTTGCCGAAACCCATGCCGGGAGCCACGGTGTCGTCGTTCAGTACGCGTAATGCGCCGAAATGGATCCTTTCGGGATCATGGTAATTGGCAAACGAGAAAGTGTGCCAGGAATCGAGCCAGCCGTGATTCGCATGTCCGCGGGTCATGGCCTTATGTAATACTGTTTTCATGTTGAAAACTCCTTTTTTAAGGTTTAAGGTGGAAGGTATAGGGTATAGGGTATAGGGAATTGGGGCTTCGGGCTTCGGGCTCCGCCTTCTACCCTTCGCCTTTCACCCTCCCGGCCAGCCACAGGAACTCGTTCACAAAGCTGTCTATGCTTTTTTCAAAGGCCGGGTCGAGGAGGTTGCCTTCCTGGTCGAACTTCTTGTCCACCTGCGGTGTTACCAGCATGTAGGGAGATCCGATGCCGAAGAGGGCGTGGATGAACTGCTGGAGCTGCATGGCCGCCCTGATGCCACCCAGCGCACCGGGAGAAGCCGTAACAATGCCGAAGGGCTTGCGGTGCTGCTTCGGGAAATGATCGAAGAGGTTTTGCATGGCGGGGGAGTAGCTGCCGTTGTACTCCGGCGTTACTATGATAAAGGCATCCGCAGCAAACATCCTTTCCGCAAGTGCCCTATGCTCTTCGGGAGCCTGGTCGGGCGATGCGAATACTGTCTGAACCGGCTTCAGCTCATGGCTGCGCAGGTCTATAAGTCCTATTTCATGGCCGGAACGCTCCCTGAATATCCTTTCCAGGTGAAGGGCCACCCTGTTGGAGAGGCTGTTGGGGCGGGGGCTGCCTGATATGATTTCTACTTTCATGAGTTGGTTCTTTAAATTCGATGTTTAAACATCAAATTTACAGCCAATTTCGGTTTCTGCCAAGATGGCGGAGCGATGACCGATG
>DASWNB010000315.1:0-2878 GCA_036399455.1 Flavisolibacter sp.
GAAATGATCCGCGCAGCAAAAAAAGAAAAAGAGGATTTTGGTTTCTGATATTTCACGCAAAGACGCAAAGGGATGACCGATAAGAGACCACCGACAACCGAAAACAGCCGAGGAGACGACCATTAAATTACTTCCCTTCTTTGCGTCTCCTTATCTTGGCGCCTTTGCGTGAAATCTTTACTTCGATTGCCACAGGACCTTCTCGATAATCCAGCGGTCGGAGATTTTGGAGAGGAGAAGGTAGTCGATCCCCCACCAGGCACGGAGCTTTACCACGGCGATCTTGTCCAGCATGTCAAGGATCTGCACGTCGCGGATCTTGGCCATGCTTTCGTTTGCACGGTTGCGTTCGTTTTTCGTGAAGCCGATCATCTGGCTAAAAGACATGGGCACCTTGCGCCAGGCGGTGTCGTCCCTTCTTTTTGCATAACCATGCTTGGAAGCATCTGGGGCAACGCTGTAGTATATCCTGGTAGAATCGCCAAGGTAAAAGCCTTCAATATAGTCGTTGGCCGCCCTGAGTACCTGCGCGGTATCGGTGGCCGTTTGCGCCTTACCGGCAAGGCAGGAGAGAAGAAGCAAAGCAGCTAGTGTCGTTTTCATAAATTGTTTTTGTTTTTGCTGTTTCCTGATAATGATGCCAATTTAATACGAGGTTTATATTCAGCTACTTAGAGCTTGACCAATGGCCTAAAACGTTTATTACCGGACAGCCGCTGTATCAAAAGCGGACAATAGCTAAATTGCAGCTCTCTTTTCGGGGGAGAATTCCGAAGAAGAAATATTCAATACTCAATGTTCAATTCTCAAGGCGTTTCCAATCGGAGACCACTTGAAAATTGAACATTGGGCATTGAATATTGAACATTTAAAATTCTACCAATGCCTACGGTTCATCTGCTCATCAAGGGAAAGGTTCAGGGTGTGTTCTTTCGGGCTACGGCAAAGGAGGTAGCTGACGAACTGGGCCTTACCGGCTGGGTGCAAAATACGGACGAGGGCCACGTGGAAGCAATGGCCACCGGCACCGAAAAGCAGCTCAATGATTTTATTGCCTGGTGCAAACAGGGGCCACCCCGGGCCCGCGTATCAGAAGTCATCCCCACGGAAAAATCAGAAGAACACTTTGACCGCTTCACAGTACGGAGGTAACCGCAACGCAGAGCAGCGCAAGAGAAATAGATTCCCTTTGTGCATTCTCCGCGTCTTGGCGGCTTGGCGGTTAAAACTAAATTCCCAACTTTGCGGCGCAATTCTGTTTATGAAATCAAACAAAGCGGCCATCAAGTTCATCTTTATCACGCTCCTGATCGACGTTACCGGCCTGGGGCTCATCATACCCGTCATTCCCGAGCTCATCAAATCACTTACAGGGGGCGATAACAGTGACGCTTCCGAATGGGGCGGCTGGCTCACCTTTGCCTACGCCATTATGCAGTTCCTGTTTGCCCCAGTAATGGGCAACCTCAGCGACCAGTACGGGCGGCGTCCCGTGCTGCTGCTTTCGCTGCTGGGCTTTGGCATCGACTATATCCTTGTAGCCTTCGCTCCTACCATCGGGTGGCTGTTTGCGGGCCGCCTGATAGCGGGCGTTACCGGGGCTTCATTTACCACGGCTTCCGCCTATATAGCGGACATCAGTACCAATGAGAACAGGGCTCAGAACTTCGGGATGATCGGGGCCGCCTTCGGCCTGGGCTTTATTATCGGTCCTGTGATTGGAGGACTGCTGGGTTCCCTGGGCCCACGCGTGCCCTTCCTGTTTGCGGCGGGACTGACCCTGCTGAACACGCTGTATGGCTATTTCGTTCTGCCCGAGTCCTTGCCTAAGGAGAACCGCAGGAAATTTGCCTGGAAGCGGGCCAACCCGCTGGGCTCGCTCCTGCACCTGAGGAAGTATCCCGATATCGGGAACCTGGTGCTTTCGCTGATCCTCATTTACATTGCTGCGCATGCGGTTCAAAGCAACTGGTCGTTCTTTGCCATTGAAAGGTTCAGGTGGTCCGAAAGGCTCATTGGTATTTCGCTGGGCGCTTTCGGCCTTTTGATAGCCCTGGTGCAAACGGTGCTGATGCGTAAAGTGAACCCGATACTGGGCAATAAGAAAAGCGTATACGTGGGACTGAGCTTCTACACCGTAGGCCTCCTGCTGTTTGGCCTTGCCTCGGCTACCTGGATGATGTTTGCGTTTATGATCCCTTACTGCCTCGGAGGCATTGCCGGTCCGGCCCTGCAGGCTATTATCTCTGGCCATGTACCGCCCAACGAACAGGGAGAGCTCCAGGGCGCCCTGACCAGCCTGATGAGTCTTACCTCCATCATCGGCCCCATCCTGATGACGCACCTTTTTGCCTACTTCACAAAACCCGAAGCTCCTGTTTACCTCCCCGGCTCACCCTTCTTCATGGGCTCTCTCCTGATGCTGGCCAGCACCATCCTGGCTTATTTTGCACTACGCAAGGAAAAAGAAGTAGTGGCAGAGAAACTGCCGCCGTATACGGTGGAGGCGCTGGAGGGAGAGTCGTGAATGGTGAATGGTCAATGGTGAATAGGGTCGCTTAGGGCGTGAAAGTTATTTCTTTAGCAGGCAGCCTGTTTACCTAATGTTCAACAATCAATGCTCAATTTTCAAGGACGTTGCTAAATGGGAGACCCTTGAAAGTTAAGCATTGAACATTGATTATTGAGAATTTAACCAAAGAAAACTTTCCCGCTCATAAACGACCTCTACTTTCAAAACGACCTCATTCACGATTGACGATTCACCATTCACGACCCTCCCTTACCCGGCCTCTCCATCCGTTATCTCGCTGCCTACGCCGCTTTGGTCGGTCTGCTCATCGCTGGGATTGTTGAGGTTTTCGTTGGCTCTTGGATT
>DASWNB010000316.1:0-1765 GCA_036399455.1 Flavisolibacter sp.
TGCTGAAAGGCGAATAGGTGTATCCCTTGTTCTCACGGATGTTGCTGGTGATGCGTGAGCCAAAAGAGCCGCCAAGCAGCGAATTGGTCACCAGCAGGGGCACATAGTCCTTGTTGTCCGGCGTGACCACCGGCAGGCCCACCATCAGCGTGGTTTGCGGAGCTCCCTTACGGTCGATGAGCAGGGTGTCCTTTACGGCCTTTGCTTCCACGGGCGGGTAGCTCACGGCGGGACCGGCCTTCCAGGAAGCGAGGGAAGATTTAACGGCGGCGGTTACGGCCTTCTCGTCAAACTTGCCCACTACGTATAATACGGAACGCTTCGCGCCGAAGTTCTGGTCGTAAAAGTTACGCACTTCGGCAATGGTGTAGCCGTTGATCATGGATTCGGAGGGAAAGCTCTTGCCGTAGCGATGGTCCTTGTACACGGCTTCCAGGAACTGCTCCTGGGCCTGCGCCTGCGGAACATTCCTCTGTACGGCAAGCTGGCGCTTGAAATCGTTCTTGATGCGTTCCAGTTCGCTGGCAGGAAATGCGGGGCGGCTCACCAGCTCGGAAATAAGCCGGGTGAACTCGGGGGCATATTCCGACAGCACCGTGCCGGTAATGGTTGTCTGCGTCAGGCCTACCGATACGTTCAGGCTGCCGCCCATCATGGCTGCCTTCTTTGAAAGCGCAGCGAAGTCCATAGAGGCGGTTCCTTCACGAAGCATGCGGCCGGTAAGATTGGCCAGCCAGATCTGGTCCGTACGCTCGTGTGCATTACCTGTTTTTATAATAAGGCTTATGGTAGCCTTGGGCAGATCGCCGTATTGGACAAAAGTGGTTTTAAGGCCGTTGGGATAAGACTGCTCCTTTTTGTCGGAAAGCTTGAAATCCTTTGCCTTGCCGCCTGCGGGAGGCGTTTCCTTTTGTGCCGAAGCCTGCTGGAAAAGGGCCATGCAGGCCAGCGCCAGCGTGTAGTTCAATATCTTTCTCATGAGTTGGAAGCTTTGGGTTGGATGAGCAATATGGTTCTGTTCTTCGGGGTAAGGTAGGTGCGGATCGTCTTTTTGATCAGCTCGGGCGTTACTTTCCTGAACTCGCTTTCCAGCGTGTTGATGCGGGCCGGGTTGTCATCGAACAGGGCGAAGCAGGCCAGCAGGTTTACCTTGCCCAGGCCGAAGTTGCCACCGATGACGTCGTAAAGGCTGGAGCGCATCTTCACCATGGCCAGTTGCAGGTCTTCGGAAGTTACATTGTTTGCCAGGTCGGCAATGGTCATGTCGTACTGCCTGATTATGGAATCGGCTACTACCGTAGAGTCGTGTACCAGGTTCGATACCCACAGCATGGGACCGTTGTAGTCAAACATATTCCCCAGCAGTATGTTGATGCCTGAGCCTACGGTATTCGTATATCCTTTCTTTTGCACCAGCGCCTGGTACAACCTGCTGTCCTGCCCCTGTCCCAGCATCTGGTCAATCAATCCCATTGCATAGAATTCAGGCGTATTGCGTTCGGGCATTTTATAGCCTATGGCGAAGGCAGGCTTTTTGGCCAGCTTGTCTTCCTTTACAAAGCGCTGCTCCTGCTCTTGCGGAGGCTCGGTCAGATCAGGCTTTTCAGGGAGTTTGGAAGCAGGGATCTTGCTGAAATACTGGTCGATCCACTTGCGGGCATCGGCTATCGCGAAATCACCCGATATCACCAGCACGGCATTATTGGGAGCGTAATAGGTTTTGAAGAAGGCATCCACATCCTCCAGCTTTGCAGAATCCAGGTCG
>DASWNB010000317.1:0-5360 GCA_036399455.1 Flavisolibacter sp.
TTCGCCAACTCCATCAAGTCAGCCAGTGCGCTGGGTGGCGTGAACATCAGCGTTTACGGCTCCAACAACCAGTTGCTGGGCACCGGCTCCACCAATAGCGACGGTGCAGCCGAAGTAAACATCACCGCCAAAGGCTTTGCAGGCTTCAAGCCCGCAATGGTCATTGCCCGCACGGCGGACGATTTCACTTACCTGCCTTTCAACAGCACCCGCGTAAACACATCAAGGTTTGATGTAGGTGGAAAGAAAGCCAACCCCACAGGTCTCGATGCCTTTATTTACGCGGAGCGGGACATTTACCGCCCCGGCGAAAAAGTAAACTTCTCCGTGCTCCTTCGCGACCGCAAATGGAAAAGTCCCGGCGAGATACCTGTTAAAATGAAATTCCTGCTGCCCAACGGCAAGGAATTGAAATCATTCCGGAGAAGCCTCAACGAGCAGGGCGGCACCGAAGGCAGCGTCGACATCTCTTCATCGGCCATCACCGGCAGCTACCTGCTGGAAGTGTACAGCTCCAACGACGTTCTGCTGGCATCGAAAAATTTCATGATAGAAGAGTTCGTCCCTGACCGTATCCGAGTAACGGCAAAGCTGGACAAGCCCGCGCTGCGTCCCGCCGACAAGAGCGTTGTACAGATAAATGCGGTGAACTTCTTCGGCCCTCCGGCGGCTAACCGTAATTACGAAATGGACGTGCAGGTACAGCAGCAGTCCTTCTCCCCAAAAAAATTCAGCGCCTACGATTTTGCGCTCGCCAACCAGCAAAGCTTTATGGATGAGGACGTGCGGCAGGGCAAGACCGATGCGGAAGGCAACGCCATTGAATCCTACGAGGTGCCCCAGTTCTACGCCAATAGCGGGTTGCTGAAAGCCAGCTTTTATGTAACCGTGTTTGACGAAACCGGCAGGCCGGTGAGCAGGGCTGTGTCAGCGGAAATTTTTACGCAGGATGTATTTCACGGTATTAGGGATGACGGATATTATTATTACCCGCTCAACCAGCCGGTGAGGTTCGGGGTGGTTTCGGTGAACGCCAAAGGCGATGCAGTGACTGCTACCGCCAGGATACAGGTGATCCGCCGCGACTACAAAACGGTATTGAGAAGAAGCGGCAGCTACTTCCGCTATGAATCCAGTGAAGAGATAAAGGTGGTGTCCGAGGGTGATGTAACCATAGGCGCCAATACCGTTTACAGCTATGTGCCCCGCACTCCCGGAGATTATGAAGTAAGGATCTATCGTCCCGGCGCATCGGCTTATGTGAGCAAGCGCTTTTACAGCTACGGCTCCTGGGGCAATGCCAACAGCTCTTTTGAAGTGGATCCCGAAGGGCATATAGACATGGAGTTGGACAAGGAATCTTATCAAACAGGCGAGAATGCCAAAATACTCTTCAAGACACCGTTCAGCGGACGCATGTTGGTAACCGTGGAAACAGATCACGTTGTTTCTTACCAATACCTGGAAGTAAACAAGCGTACTGCCAGCATGGATCTGAAGCTGGCCGCAGAGCACGTGCCCAATATTTACATAACAGCCACGCTTATCAAGCCCCACGAAATTTCGGATATACCGCTGACCGTAGCGCATGGATTCCAGAACATCAAGGTGGAAGAAAAGAACAGGGTCATCGACGTGCAGATCAACGCACAAAGATCCACACGTTCCAAAACACACCAGAAGGTAAGGGTGAACGCAGCGCCTGGCAGCTATGTAACGCTGGCCGCAGTGGACAACGGCGTACTGCAGGTAAGCAATTTCAAAACTCCCGATCCTTACAACTATTACTACCAGAAACAGGCCCTGGGCGTTTACGCTTTCGACATGTATCCCCTGCTCTTCCCCGAGCTGCGCAACCGCATGAGCACCGGCGGCGACGGTGAGCTGAGCATGGACAAGCGGGTGAACCCCATGCCCGCCAAGCGCTTCAAGATCATGAGCTACTGGAGCGGCATAAAGAAAGCCAATGGCAGCGGCGTTGCCGAATTTGAGTTTGACATACCGCAATTCAACGGTGAGATCAGGCTGATGGCCGTGGCGTACAAGGACGAGCGATTTGGCTCCGCCGAAAATACCATGCGTGTTGCCGATCCTCTTGTGCTGAGCACTGCATTGCCCAGGTTCCTTAGTCCCGGCGATACCGTTCAAGTGCCGGTGACCATCTCCAACACTACGGCAAAGCAGGCAACAGGACAGGCTACAATAACCGCAACAGGCCCGGTGCAGGTAGTTGGCGCATCAACGCAAACCATCAGCATACAACCCAACAGCGAAGCAAGGGCGGTGTTCAACGTGGTGGCTGCTCCTTCCATCAATGTATCCAACATCACGGTAAATGTATCGGCGCTGGGTGAGAAATTCACCGAGGCTACCGAGATCTCCGTAAGGCCTCCTTCCACGCTGCAAAAAGCATCGGGTAGTGGCTCCATCGCAGGCGGCAGCACGCAAAGGATCGCGGTACCGCAGCAGGATTATATTCCCGGCAGCTCGCGGTACAGCATCGTGGTGAGCCGTTCGCCGGTGGCGGAAATTGCCGACCAACTGCGCTTCCTGGTGCAGTATCCTTACGGATGCACCGAACAGACCGTATCGGCCGCCTTCCCGCAATTGTATTATGGAGATTTTGCCGACATGATGGGACTGAAGAATACAGCGAAGCAAAATGCCAACACTAACGTGATGGAAGCCATCAGGAAAATAAAAATGAGGCAACTGTACAACGGCGCCGTTACGCTGTGGGATGGCGAAGGAGCGGAAGACTGGTGGACCACCGTTTACGCGGCGCACTTCCTGCTGGAAGCACGCAAGGCCGGCTTCGATGTGGACAACAGCCTGCTGGAAACCATGCTTTCCTACATATCCAACCGCCTCAGGACAAGGGAAACCATCCAGTACTACTACAACCGCGACCAGCAAAAGAAGATAGCTCCGAAGGAAGTGCCTTACAGTCTTTATGTATTGTCCCTTGCCAACAGGGCGCAGGTATCGGCCATGAACTACTACAAGGCCAACCCGCAGTTGCTGGCTATCGACGGCAAGTACCTGCTGTCCGCCGCGTTTGCTGTTTCGGGCGACAGGCGCTCCTATGCTTCGCTGCTGCCGCGTGCTTTCTCCGGCGAGGAATCGGTACAGCAGACCGGCGGAAGCTTTTACAGCGTCACCCGCGACGAGGCCATCGCCCTGAATTCACTGATAGATGTGGACCCCGGCAACGGCCAGGTCGCTGAAATGTCGCGCCACGTGAGCCACAGGCTGAAAACGGAAAGATACCTGAACACACAGGAGCGTGCCTTCTCCTTCCTGGCCCTGGGCAAGCTTGCACGCAGCACAGCCAAGTCAAACATCACCGCGGAGATAAGAGTGAACGGCAAAACCATTGCAAAACTGGACGGCAACGATTGGAAAGGCAGCAGCGAGGAACTGAAGTCCAACAGCATCGAGATCGTTACCAAAGGCAATGGCCGCCTCTATTACAGCTGGGTGTCCGAAGGCATCAGCGCCAGCGGCAATTATGTGCAGGAAGACCAGTACATAAAGGTGCGCCGCACGTTCTACGACCGTACAGGCAAAGAGATCACGGGCAACAGCTTCAGGCAGAATGACCTTATCATCGTAGGCATCACCCTGGAAAAAGCATACAGCAATACCATCGAGAACATCGTCATCACCGACCTGCTTCCCGCCGGTTTTGAAATAGAGAACCCGCGTACAAAAGAGATCCCGGGCATGGACTGGATCAAGGACGCCGCAGACCCCGTATCGCTCGACATCCGCGACGACCGCATCCATTTCTTCGTGGACGCCACCGGCCCTAAACAGAAATACTACTACGCCGTAAGAGTGGTATCGCCCGGCGTATTCCGCCAGGGCCCCGTCAGCGCCGATGCCATGTACAATGGGGAGATACACTCATATCATGGAGCGGGGGTTGTAAAGGTGGTGAGGTAACGTGAATGGTGAATGGTCAATGGTGAATGAGGTCGTTTGGGGAGGGAGAGGCGTTACTGTGGTGGAAGTGGTTTAGAAATATTCAATAATCAATTTTCAATGCTCAATATTCAGGTGTCCTGGTATTGGGCATTTTTATTTGGGGAGATGCGCGGTTAATAGCAAAGAGTTGAACCAATTACGGCAGAGCCTGTTAATGTAGTTCGAAGAAGAAAAGAGCGGTAAAGCCGAAGGATTCGTCTGTGGACTGTAGACCGTGGAATGTGGAAGCATTCACGATTGACGATTGACGATTCACGCCCGTCGCTGCTCTATTTTTTTTTGGAAACCCCATCAATTATGGTCTAACTTCGAACAGACCCCTTAACGGACTTGCTAATATGACCGGCTCAGAAAAAAATATTGCCCTTGTCTGCAATCCTACTATTGAAAATGATAAAGCCCTGAAAGCGGCTGATGCCGTGGTGCGGATACTCAAGGGGAAGGATATAAAATTTTCCATATTTACCCAGTACTGGCCTGCCAGTTGGGAAGGCTTTACCGATGCCTGGATTTTTGGCGGCGACGGTACGCTCAATATCTTCATCAACCAGAATCCCAACATTAAAATTCCTCTCTCTATTTTCCGCTGCGGCAGCGGCAACGATTTTCACTGGATGCTTTATGGTGAAGACACGCTGGAGCAACAGGTCGAAAAAATCCTCTTAGGCAAGACCAGGGCTGTGGATGCAGGCGTGTGCAACGGGCAACTCTTTCTCAATGGTGTAGGCATCGGCTTCGATGGCGCTATTGTAAAAGATTTATTGGGCAAGAAAAAGCTTGCAGGCAAGGCATCCTACATGCTTTCCATCCTGAAGAACCTTGTGGCGTTCAGGGAAAAGAAATTCCAGTTTGAAGCGAACGGGCTTTCAATAGAGAAGGAATGCTTTGTTATTTCCGTTGCCAATGGCCAGCGTTATGGCGGCGGCTTCCTGGTAGCTCCCAAAGCTTCTCTTTACGATTCCCTTCTCGACCTGAACATTGTAGGACGGGTAGCGCCATTAAAGCGGATGCGGCTCCTGCCCCTCCTGGAGAAAGGCCTGCACGTTGATGAGCCTTTTGTGCAATACGAGCAATCCGCCTTTGTGGTCATCACTACTCCTGCTGAAGCTCCTGCGCACCTGGATGGCGAGTTTGTCAGCGCCACCCGCTTCGAGATTGCCTGCCTGCCCCAAAAATTCCTGTTCTCTGTTTGACCACTGGCCTTGCAAATAGCTTTACCAGCAGGAATCCTGCTATAAAGCCGCCGATATGCGCAGCATAGGCAACGCCGCCTTCTTCCTGCCCGCCCAGCGCCCCCATGCCATTAATTACCTGGAAAACGATCCAGATACCCAGCGCCAGCACGGCCGGCACCGAAACAATGCCCAGGA
>DASWNB010000318.1:0-1664 GCA_036399455.1 Flavisolibacter sp.
GGGAGCCTGCGGGCTTACGGCCTTTACCGCGGGATGCTGGCTCAGTGCAGCCATCGTGGCGTAAAAGCCGGGATAGGAAATGCCGAACACGCCTACGCGGCCGTTGTTGCTGGGGATATTCTTTACCAGCCATTCCACGGCATCGTAGGTATCGCTGGCTTCATCCACCTGGTTGCCGGTCTTTGAAGGATTATAGGGACGAACGTCCTCGAATGTTCCCTCGCTCATGTAGCGTCCGCGGACGTCCTGCACTACCATGATGTAGTTTTCGCGAAGGTAGAGGCGGTGATAGGAATTCCAGAACGGCGAGAAATTGTTCTCTCCGTACGGACGCACCGCGTAAGGCGTACGGCGCAGGAGCATGGGATGCTTCTCGGTGGTATCCTTTGGAATATAGATGGCGGTGAACAGCCTTGCGCCGTCACGCATCGGTATCATTCTTTCAATCTTGTAATAATTGTCGCGTATCCACATGCTGTCGAGCACATTCGCCTGCGAAAAAGAAGCAAATGCAGAAAGTAAAAACAGCAGCGAACAAAAGAATCTTTTCATACAATTTTTAGTTTTTGTTTCACGCAAAGGCGCAAAGTGAAACCCAAAGAGCGCAAAGCATACGCAAAGAAGCGCAAAGATGAGAACTCGGTTACCGGTTGTCGCTTATCGGTCATCCTCCCGCTATCTTTATTTAACAACTGGCAGTATGATCGACGAAGGATAACGGCTATCATGGAAGATGCGTATATCAGATTTCTGAAAATCGCTTTCATTGGCTTCGTAGATGTTGACGAACTTTTGCGGGTTGCGGTCGACGAGCGGGAACCAGGAGCTTTGGATCTGCACCATGATGCGGTGGCCTTTCCTGAAAGTGTGTGCTACATCGGGCAGGTAGAATTTTACCTGCTCCACGCGGCCTGGAGTGAAGGGCTCGGGCTTCTCGTATGATTTTCGGTATTTGCCGCGCATCACTTCGCCGCGTACAAGCATCTGGTAACCGGCCACCGGGTAGTTTGAATTAGTAACGGGCGAGCGCTGGGAAAGGGTATCAGGGAACACATCGATCAGCTTCACCACAAAATCGGCATCGGTGGTGGAGAGCGAAGCGAAGAGGTCTGCATAGAGCGGACCGCCCAGCGTGACATCTTCATCCAATATACCGGTTTCAAATACCAGCACGTCCGGGCGGCGGGAAGCAAAGCGCTGGTCGTCGATCATATACTCGCGGGTCCTGTCCAGGTGAACGTCCTCGGTGTAGGGAACAGGTTTGGAAGGATCACTGGTATACTGAGTGAATGTGCCGCTGCCTGCGGGTTTGTTCCAGCCAAGCTTGCCGTTGGACTGTAGGTAAAGGTTTCGCTGCTGCATCCCGGCGGGAGGCCATTGGGGAAGCTGGCGCCATTTGTTCTCGCCGGTGAAAAATATCGTTGCTTCCGCCAGGCGGGAGATATCGCCCTTGCCCTTCAGGTGGTAATTGAAGTAAGGCACTTCCACGTTGTTCTGGTACCACTCGGAAGTCCTGGAGTCAAAACGCACATGACCCAGGCTTTCGCCGCCGGGCCAGCTCCACTGCCCGTGAAACCAGGGACCCATCACTATCCTGTTATCGTTCTTTGCATTTTCCTCCAGGGACTTGTACTGGTTCCAGGCGCCAAACAGGTCTTCGGCAT
>DASWNB010000319.1:0-3075 GCA_036399455.1 Flavisolibacter sp.
CCCTTCAGGCACCCTGGGGCTTAACTTATGATTAAGCGGTGAGTTGCAACACGGTAACAGCCGCGAAACGGCCGCCATAGGTTGCCGCTCAGTTCATCCATACACTTACTCCAGAAGGAAGAAAACTCCACAATTGGCGGCGGCCCGTCAGAGCCCCAAGGCCTTCGTACTCGTCCCGAGAACATATATCGCCATCTTGAATTAAATTCATCCGGATAATTAAAAGTCTTGGATAAACGTAAGGAAATAGAGCATCTGTTCAGCCGCTACCTGGCCAACGAGTGCACCCCCGAAGAGGAGCGCCTGCTGGCAGAATATTTCAACACGGGCGAGAACGAGCTGCTGCTCAAAAGCCTCATACAAAAAGAGCTTCAAAACCCCCACGACAACGGCGATGCAAACGCCAATCCATCCAGCCTCGACGAAGTGCTCCGTAAGCTGAAGGACCGCATGCGGGGGGCAGAGGATAATAAATAATCAAAAATCATAATTTTTTTCCCCATACAGCAGAGGATAATAACCGGCCGCTCGTATTAATATATGCGGAACGATCCGCACTGGACCTGCTGTATGTTTTTCTATTCAGTAGAATGGATGCCGCCGGATAATTGACCTTCTTTTCAAATTGATGTCATGATCGACAAGGCACTTGCTATGCTCAGGGATGAGCTGGACAATTATATTGATCTGTCTATCGGCAGCGCAGAAGTGGTGGTGGACAACATCGGCCTCCTCGAGACCTCGAGCGCCGACACGCTCACCAAGCGCATCGTCATTACGCTGGTAAACCTCGAAGAGGAAAGCACGTTGAAGAACAGCACGCCCCTGAGAAAGAATTTCGGGTATAATGCCGTGTACGAAAACCCGCCCGTGTTCCTGAACCTTTACGTGCTGATCACCTGCAACTACTCGGGCGACGATTATGTGCATGCGCTGGAAAGGCTTTCGGCTATCATCAAGTTTTTCCAGTCGCGGAACTCATTCTCCTACAATTCACTTTCCGGCGGAATGCTTCCTACGGAGCCCGACATTATCGACCTGAAGTTTACGATGGAATTATATACGCTCACTTTTGAGCAGATCAACCACCTGTGGGGTTCGCTGGGAGGAAGGCAGATACCGTTTGTGATGTACAAGCTCAGGCTGGTGGCGCTGACCGAACGTGCCGTCGTACGCGAAATACCGGTGATCGAAGAGATCGACACGAAACTATCGCCTATTTAGGAAAAGACATAATGACGATCAATTATAAAATATTATGCGAGGTCAAGCTGCTGCATGAGTATTACCTGAGCGATCAGGACGGCACTTCCATTTTCGACAAGGCGCTTCAGCAGGAAAGGCTTGACTACCTGCAGGAGAGAGCCAATTTCCGCCAGCCTTCCATTGAAAAAGACCTCGCCTTTGAAGTGCCCGAATCCGCACAGGCGGTCTTCACCAATTACAAGCTGCGCCTGGTGCGCTCCTATTCCGGCTTCAAGATATTTGCCGCAGTGAAAGAGCAGGCCCTGGGCGGCGGCGTCAAAGGCTTCAGGCCCGGGTTCTCACTTCACAACAGCCTTCCCATCATCGTTAGCCTTAAGCCACAAACGCCCGTGCTGGAAACCCTTTCCAACAGCCCGCTCAGGAAAGCGCTTCCGGCAAAATATTATTTCACCAACCGCAACCTCGGTGATGCACAGTCTTTCCCCGTACTGTCAAGACCTCTTCCACTCCGTGACGATACGCTTACATACGGGCAGGGCGACCTGGTGCTGGACTCCGGCGACAATCTTGTAAAGGCTTTTTTCTTTGGAAAAGACGGCACCAGGAACTGGCATGTGGTGAACGGGACCGGCTTCGCCAGTTCCAACGACTTATCGCTCCTGCCCCCTGAATTCTATTACAGCTTTTCAAAAGCCGATGCGATCGCCAGCGCCACTTTCACGCTGAAGAACAGCGGCGGCGATGTGCTATCATCCGTTACAAAAAGCGGTTCCCTGCTGGAGCAGGTGCGGCTGGATTTCAGCACTGCGGTTCCGGTAACGCTTGACGGCGTTTCAACGGCATTGCCCGGAGTGCATACGCTGGAAGTAACCGGCAGCGGCGGGTTTGCAAGGGTGCACTCCGTTGTGTTTGCGGACCGGAAGCTCGCAGCACCCGGAACGTGGGGAGTGATACACCTGAATCCCCGCGTAACCGATCCGCAGTACAACCTTCTGGGTGATGACGGCCTGCTGTTCACCCGCAGGAATGCAGACGGTACAAAAACACCGCATCCCATATTCGAGATAAGAGTAAAGAGCAGGTTCTCCTTTTGGAAATACATCAGCCAGACCGGGGAAAAGATACTGGACAATGCGACGCTGCATCCCTTCCTGGACTACGATGCGGCAAGCGGCTCTTTTGAAACAAAGCAAATGCTGAACGCTTCGTACCTGCCGGTGGATTTCGGGAGCCTGGGCATTCCCAGTCCCGAGACAGACACGTTCCTGGAGAGCGACAAGAAGCGGGTGTTCATCAGCATCAGGGTTCCGAAATCAAATTTGTTCAAGGTATAAATCATTTAATCGCCAAAGCTCAAATTCATCTTTATGGCAGAATACAAAACCCCGGGAGTCTATATAGAGGAGATTCCCAAGCTCCCACCGTCAATTGCCTCTGTTGAAACCGCCATTCCGGCCTTCATCGGCTACACCCAAAAAGCTCAGCTCAAAGAGCCGGGCGACCTGCTCAGCAAGCCCAGGCGCATCACCTCCATGCTGGAGTACGAGCAGTATTTTGGAGGTCCGCTGCCTGAAACAAGCCTGCAGGTAACCATCGACACCACGCAGCCCAACAAGATCGACGTGCAGGGCAAGGTGCTCACTCCCGCCAAATACCTGATGTACTATTCGCTCCAGATGTTCTTTGTCAACGGCGGCGGCGAATGCTATATCGTATCTGTTGGCGATTACACCGGTGCCGGAGTGATTGACCTCGAAACCCTGCGCGGCGGCCTCGGCGAAGTGGCCAAGGTGAACGAGGTAACGCTCATCCTCTTCCCCGACTCCATGAACATGACCTCCGCAGGCAACTACTACGCCCTGCACAAGG
>DASWNB010000320.1:0-4351 GCA_036399455.1 Flavisolibacter sp.
ATCCCTTTGCGCTTCTTTGCGCCCTTCGCGTCTTTGCGGTGAAACAAAGCTTACATCTATGGAGGCCCCGCTACAGAAGGACACCCATTCACGATTGACGATCCACGATTCTCGGCATCACCCGTTCACAAGGATATTCCTCGCTACTTTCTCCGTAAGCTGGAGGGTTTTCTTATTGATAGACACCGTCAGCGATTCATCGTATTCGTTAAGGCCGGTAAGGCGGATCTTAGTCCCGGGCTTGATGCTAAGCTTGTTGAGATAGTTGAGGAACTGGTCGTCGGTTTCGGCGAGGTTGACGACGGTGTAGGTTTTGCCCCGGGCGCAGGTGGATAGCGGGACAGATGCGTTGGGTTTCAGCTTGCCGTGGCGGTCGGGAATGGGATCGCCGTGGGGGTCGAAGGCGGGGTAGCCCAGGAAGGCTTCTATGCGGTCGGTGAGGTCGTCGGATTCGATATGTTCCAGTTGCTCGGCCAGTTCGTGCACTTCGTTCCATTTGTATTGCAGCTTCTCTACAAGGAATACTTCCCACAGGCGGTGCTTGCGGATGGTGAGCAGGGCCCGCTTTTTTCCTTTCTCAGTGAGCTGGATGGTTTTATCCGGCTGCACCTGCACCAGTCCCTTCTGCGCCAGCTTGCGCACCATCTCCAGCACCGTTGCCGGGTTCAGGTCGAGGCTTTTGGCCAGCGCGATATTGTTCACCTTCTTTACCTGCTTCTGGCCCAGCTTGAACAGGGTCTTCAGGTAATTATCCTCCGAATGCGACGTAAAATGGGGCATCTGCAAATATAGATAAGGGTATTCAGCTTTGCTAAATAAGGGTACTCATCATTATAAAATTTGGTTAACCAAATAATTTTATTTTGGAAAACCGGATAATGTCTATTTTTACTCCCATGAAAACAACAGGAAAGATTCTGTACATGGTGGTTTTTCTTCTGACGGCGGGCATGGCTTCGGCGCAGCCTGCCGTCAGGGGAAAGGTCAGCAGCGGGGGAGAAGCAGTGCCCGGCGCCACGGTGGCGCTCAACGGCAAAAGACAGGTAACGGACACAGCAGGCGGGTTTTATTTCCGGTTGGCAAGGCCGGGACGCTACAGCCTTACGGTTACAGCGGTGGGATACGAAGCTTTCCAGCAGAACTTTTCACTCGATACGCAGGACACAATCCTTGCTGTGGACCTCAGGCAGGCAGTCGCCTCGATGGATGCGGTAGTGGTTACGGGCACGATGAAGCCCGTGCAGAGGCTGGAAAGCCCGATTGCGGTGGAAGTATATACACCGCAATTTTTCAGGAAGAATCCTGCCCCAAGCATCTTCGAGGCATTGCAGAATGTGAACGGGGTGCGTCCGCAGATCAACTGCAACGTTTGCAACACCGGCGACATACACATCAACGGGCTCGAAGGCCCTTACACCATGGTAACCATTGACGGCATGCCCATCGTAAGCAGCCTCTCTTCCGTTTACGGCCTCTTTGGCATACCCAGCCAGATGATTGAAAGAGTGGAGATAGTGAAGGGACCGGCTTCGGGACTGTACGGCTCCGAAGCGGTGGGAGGGCTGATCAACATCATTACCCGCTCGCCGGAGAAAGCGCCGAAATTCTCCGCCAACCTTATGAGCACCAGCTGGCTGGAACACAGTGTTGACCTGGGTTTCCGCATCAAGGCCGGCAGCAAAGCCAGCTCGCTCCTGGGCGTAAACTACTTCCGCTATCTTAATCCCGAAGACCACAACCACGACAACTTCACGGACGCCACGCTCCAGCACCGCGTGTCGGTATTCAACAAATGGAGTTTTCAAAGGCGGCAGAACAGGACTGCTTCGCTGGCTTTCCGCTATTTTTATGAAGACCGCTGGGGCGGAGAAATGCAGTGGACACCCGAATTTCGCGGCAGCGACAGTCTTTACGGCGAAACCATTTATACGGCAAGATGGGAAGCCATCGGCAGCTACCAGCTTCCCGTACCTGAAAAGATGCTCTTCTCCTTCTCCGCCACCTCGCACGACCAGAACTCGTACTACGGCACAACGCCTTATATGGGAAAGCAGAAGATCGCCTTCGGACAGTTGCTGTGGGATAAAGACACCAGGAACCACAGCCTGCTTGCGGGACTTGCAGGCCGCTATAATTTTTACGACGATAATTCAACGGCCACCATCGATACGCTCAGCGGGAAGAACCGCCCCGAGAGCTATTTTATTCCCGGTGTGTTTGTGCAGGATGAATGGACGCTTGGCCCGCGCCATACGCTGCTGCTGGGACTGCGATACGACCGCCACTCGGTGCACGGCAATATTCTTACGCCCAGGCTCGCATACAAGTGGGCTATAGAGGCGGGACAGGTGTTGAGGCTGAATGCGGGTACAGGCTTCCGCGTGGTGAACATATTTACCGAAGACCATGCAGCCCTAACCGGTGCCAGGGCAGTGTCCATCCGCGAAGAGCTGAAGCCGGAAAAAAGCTATAACGTCAACCTCAACTACTCACGCAGGCTGGGCAGTTCCTCTACCTCTTTTCTTCTCGACGCCTCCGCCTGGTACTCTTACTTCCACAACCAGATCATTGCAGATTATGACACAGACCCGAACCTTATTATTTACGACAACCTCAAAGGACATTCGCTTTCACGCGGGCTGACGCTGAACCTGGAGATGAACCGCATGCAAAGGCTGAAGGCCCTGGTGGGACTCACGCTACAGGATGTGGCCAAGGTGGAAGGAAAAGGCTCGCAAAAAACAAGGCAGCTCCCGGTGCTTACCGAACGCTGGAGCGGCACCTGGTCCGTATCGTACACCTTCCCCGTTCCCGGTATCACCATCGACTACACAGGCAATATTTACGGTCCCATGCGCCTGCCCCTTGCTTCGGAGCTCGACCCCCGCAAGTCCCGCTCACCCGTGTGGAGCATCCAGAACATCCAGGCCACAAAGTGGATATCCAAAGGCCTGGAAGTTTTCGGTGGCATCAAGAACCTCCTGAACTGGACACCCGCCCGCAACAATCCCTTCATCATCGCCCGTGCCCATGATCCCTTCGACAAAAAAGTAGAGTACGACGCCGCCGGCCGTGTCCTGTCCACCCCCGAAAATCCTTACGCCCTCACCTTCGACCCCACGTATGTATTTGCTCCCAACCAGGGACTGAGATTTTTTGCAGGGGTAAGGCTATCAGTTAAATAAGAGAAACAGAGCGAAGAAGAGAGCGGAGAGCGAGAAAGAGAGCGGAGAGCGAGAGAGAGCAATTCCGCACTCTTTCTGTTTCTGTTTCTGTTTCTCTTTCTGTTTCTGTTTTCTCTCACCAAGTGTACCAAAACCGGACAGTATGATAGCGAAAGCGGACACCCGGCTGCTGCTTATGATGCATTATTTCTTTGATAATCAGCGAGGTACTGTGTTGGCTTTTTTTTGGCGGGGATGTGAAGATCAACCCAAGCCTATATGCTGCGCAATTACCTGAAAATCTTCTGGCGTAACCTCACCCACCACAAGACCTATTCATTTTTAAATATCATCGGCCTGTCTGCCGGCCTTACCTGCTTTGCGCTGATTGCAATGTGGGTGAGCGATGAACTCAGCTACGATAAGTTCAATACCAATTATGACCGGATCTTCAGGTTAACGTCTACGGCAAAAACAGCAACAGGCATCGAGAAGTCGGCGGTTTCCAGTGTGCCCATGGCAAGAGCGTTAAAAGAAGATTATCCCGAGGTGGAAAATACCGTCAGGCTCAGGATGCGCGAAGAAATCATCACCCACAATGCCCAGCAGATCCTTCAGCCAGGCATCCTGTTGACAGACCCTTCGTTTTTTGATGTTTTCAGTTACCGGCTCTCGAGGGGGAACCCCGCCACCGCACTAAACGAACCCTATTCCATTATTCTTACCGAATCAGCAGCAAAAAAATATTTCAGCGACAAAGACCCGGTGGGTCAAACGCTCCTGTTGAACATGTATGATACCACGGGCTATGCAGCGGCTTACACCGTAACGGGTGTGCTGCCCGACCCTCCGCAAAATGCACATTTCACTTTTACAATGCTGGCTTCCTTTAAAACCATTGAAGTGGCAAGGCCTGAGATGCTTACCATTGACGGCTGGGGAGATGCCAGCATCTACACCTACTTACTGTTGAAAGAGGGTGTCGACCACAAGACGTTTTCTAAAAAAATCGGGCAGTTTTATTCAAAATATGTCGGTGAGCTGGCAAGCATCTGGCAGCCCATCTATTCTTACCAGCTACAGCCGTTGAGTGATATTCACCTGCGTTCCGGGCTGGAGCATGAAATTGCGCCAACGGGAAATATCGCACAGGTGTACATTTTTTCCACCATCGGTATTCTCATTTT
>DASWNB010000321.1:0-3226 GCA_036399455.1 Flavisolibacter sp.
CGGTGAAGTTGGGGTTGAACAGGCGCTCCTGCAGCAGTTCCAGCGTCTTGTCGAAGTTTTTCTTCAGCGACTGAACGGAGAAAACTACTCCATCGGTGTTGCTGTTGACGCTGATAGAGCTGCCGAGCTTCTGCAGCTCAACGGACAGTTGCTCCGCCGTGTAATTCTTCGTGTCTTCCTGCATCATGCTGGCGAAGAAATTGGAGAGACCGGCCTTGGACATGTTACCGGCCTGTGCCAGGTGACCGCCGGGAATAGTGAGCGTGAACGTAACGGTGGGTATCTCGGTGTTCTCTGTACCGATCACCTTTGCGCCGTTCGGCAGGTCCTTTCTCCAGAACTTGGGAACCTTTACAGTAGGAGCGGGACCGGAACCGGGCATTTTGCTGCGGTCGAAATCCTTCGGCTTCACATACTTCAGGCCTGTATAGCCGTAATCGGGAGCCTTGTAGTTGCTGGAATCGATCTTATAATTATCAACGGCAGCTACCACGGTTTCCTGGCCTTTAGGTGCCACGCTAACCACTACAGCGCCTTTGTTCTTGAAATAGGTGTTGTACACACGCATTACATCTTCCCTTGTCAGCGACTCGTACATTTTCAGCAGGTCGGCAATTTTGTTGGGGTTGCCGGTAAAGGTCTGGAAGGCTGCCAGTTGCGATGCCTTGCCGGAAACGCTCTGGAGGCCGTTGATCAGCTGGGCTTCGCGGCTGCCTTTGAACTTGATGATGTCGTCTTCGCTGACACCACGCTTTTCAAAAGAGTCGAGGGAGGCACGGAACAGCTTTTCCATGTCGCCCAGGTTCTTGCCCTGCATGGGAATAAGCTGGAAGATGAATTCGCCGGCCAGCTCATCCATCCTGCTGAAAGCAGTGGCGTTGAGCGCCTGCTGGTTCTTAACCATCTGCTGGTACAGAACCGAGTTGCGGCCCTGTCCCAGAACCTGGGCCAGGCACTGCAGCGCTGCCATATCCTTATGGTAGTTGGGCACCGTTGGGTAAACGATGGCCATCAGGGGAAGACGGGCGTAGTTGTCGGTATAGGAAACATAGCGGTTCTGGTTCAGGCTAACGCTGGGAACCTGTACGGGTTTTACTTCGGGGCCGCGGGGGATGCTGCCGAAGTACTTTTCCACCTGCTTTACCACGTCGGCGGTCTTTACATCGCCACCAATGGTCAGCACGGCATTGTTGGGGCCGTACCAGCGGAGGAAGAAGTTCTTCAGGTCGTTCACGTTTACGCGGTTCAGGTCTTCCACGTAGCCGATCACTTCCCAGGAGTAGGGGTGGCCGTAGGGATAGAGGTTCTTGCTGAAGGTTTCAGACACCAGGCCGTAAGGCACGTTGTCGAGACGCTGGCCTCTTTCGTTCTTCACGGTAGAGCGCTGGACCTCGAATTTCTTCTGGGTCACGGCATCCAGGAAGAAACCCATGCGGTCGGATTCCAGCCACAGCATTTTTTCAAGCTGGTTGGAGGGAACAGTCTGGAAATAGTTGGTGCGGTCGCGGTTGGTGCTTCCGTTGAGGGTACCACCGGCCTCGCTTACGATCTTGAAGTGCTGCTCGTCGGCCACGTTATCGCTGCCCTGGAACAGCATGTGCTCGAAAAAGTGGGCAAAGCCTGATTTCCCGATCTCTTCGCGGGCAGAGCCCACGTGGTAGGTAACATCCACGTGCACCACGGGGTCGCTGTGGTCTTCGTGAACGATGAGTGTAAGTCCATTAGGAAGTACATACTTTTCGTAAGGAATTACCAGTTCATCGCCTTTCCTGGTAACCTTTTCTACCAGCTTTGCCTGTCCAACAGCGGTTGAGACCGCCATAAAAAAGGCTGCCAGTAGCAGTAATCTTTGTGTCATATAGATGGTTGATTTTTAAGAGGCTGAAAAATTAAGACAAAACAGGCGTTTAGAGCGTGCCATTTATCAAATTCTTACCCCTAGATGCGTTTTAAGAGAAAAGCGATGTATTAACTTAGAAAAAAATTCCAGCAATGAACGAACGTCAAACCCACGAAATAGATTACAAAATTTTGGGTGAAGAGATGCAGTGCGTTGAAATCGAGCTCGATCCCAATGAAACAGCCATAGCCGAGAGCGGCGCCTTCATGATGATGGACGACGGCATCCAGATGCAGACCATCTTTGGCGACGGCACCGGCCAGAGGCAGGGCTTCCTGGGCAAGCTCATGTCTGCGGGCAAGCGCCTGCTCACCGGTGAAAGCCTGTTCATGACCACTTATACCAATGTGGGCCAGGGAAAGAAGAAAGTGTATTTCGCTTCTCCCTACCCCGGCAAGGTTATCCCGCTCGACCTGATGCGCATGGGCGGCAAGATGATCTGCCAGAAAGATTCCTTCCTCTGCGCCGCCAAAGGCGTATCCGTAGGCATCGAGTTCCAGAGAAAGCTGGGTACCGGCCTCTTCGGTGGGGAGGGCTTCATCATGCAAAAGCTGGAAGGCGACGGCCTTGCCTTTGTTCATGCCGGCGGCCACATCGTTGAGCGGGACCTCCAGCCCGGCGAGCTGCTGAAAGTAGACACCGGCTGTCTCGTAGCATTCTCTCCCAGCATCGATTACGACATCCAGTTTGTAGGCGGCATCAAGAATACCATCTTCGGTGGCGAGGGCCTTTTCTTCGCCACCCTCCGCGGTCCCGGCCGTATATGGGTCCAAACCCTGCCCGTCAGCCGTCTCGCCAGCCGCATCCTCCAGTACGGCACCGTCAACCGCAAGGAAGAAGGAAGCATTTTAGGAGGAATAGGGAATGTGTTTGATGGGGATGGAGTTTAGAGAGAGGCTGTTGGCTGATAGTTGTTGGCTGATGGCTTGCTCCGGTCCTCCCTATATGTTCTCGTATTTAAGATGATAGGGAAATAACCGCCAGGGCGCAAAGGCGCCAGGATATTTGATTCTACCGCACCGCCCGCTTGCTCTTCTACGAAGCAAGTAGGGCTGGAGGGTATAAGAAAATATCCTGGCGACTTTGCGCCCTGGCGGTTTAAACCGGATGCCGTTTTTACATAACGTATGCCAGTAGACTGTACGCAATCAGGCCATTAGCCAACAGCTATCAGCCATCAGCTTCCCGTTACATTTTCTTCGCCCCGGGATACGCCGTTACTACCGATAACTCATACTCTTCCTTTTGCTTGATAAGCTGGAGGAACTGGCGGAGCTGGAGCGAGTCCGTGGTTTTGCCGTATACCTGGTCGTGGGCAAGCAGTAC
>DASWNB010000322.1:0-2170 GCA_036399455.1 Flavisolibacter sp.
AGCTTGACCCTGCTTTCCTTCCAGGCCCATACCTGGGGGGAGATATAATAGATGATTTTAAAGCCCTGCTCCTTCGCCCATTTTGCGATGCGCAGGTTGAAGCCTGGATAGTCGATAAGTATGAGCACGTCGGGACGGAACTGAAGTATGTCCTGCTTGCAGAATTTAAGGTTGTTGAGTATGGTGGGAAGGTTTTTGATCACTTCGGCGAAGCCCATAAAAGCCAGCTCGCGGTAGTGTTTTACGATGGTGGCGCCGGCCTGCTCCATAAGGTCGCCGCCCCAGCAGCGGTAGGTGCCGGAGGGATCGAGATGCTTTAATTCCCTGATCAAATTGCTTCCGTGCAGATCGCCTGAAGCTTCGCCTGCAATGATGTAGTAATTCATTCTCCGCTGGGGTTAATTGAAAAGCTTGAGCAGCAGCACGGCAATACCGTAAATAAGCGTGACCACGAAAATGCCCCGGGCCGTTTTATCGCGGTTGGTATTGATGTAGAACGTGAACAGTGCAATGTTGGCCACCAGGCACCAGGCGCCAAAGAAGGTGATGAGCTGGTTCTGCTTGAAAAACAGATCCAGGAACTCATCGAAGCTGTAGCTCGAGAAGCGGTCGGAAGAGAGATAGATGATGACAAAAATAATAAGAGGAGCTATCAGGCCCAGGATCAGGCCCAGCCTGATATTATCCCTTATCAGAAAAAATGTTCCAGTCTTTTTCAAGTTGGTCCTTGAGTTTATAGTGAGTCAGGTCGAACTGGACGGGCACCAGGCTTACGTAGTTGTTGGCCAGCGCCCATACGTCTGTGTCCTTACCTTCATCGAAGTTAACAAACTCTCCTGTAAGCCAATAATATTTACGGCCGTGCGGATCGTCGCGCTCCAGGAAATCTTCCTCGTATTTTGCATATGCCTGGCGGCAGATCTTTATCCCTTTGACCTGGTCGGCAGGTACGGCGGGTACGTTCACATTGAGCACCATGTGCTTGTCCGGCACTCCTTTCAGCAACTGCTCCACGATGATGCGGGCAAATTTGCGAGCGGCGGTAAAATCGGCATCGAGGCTGTAGTCGAGCAGGGAGAAACCCACGGAAGGAATGCTTTCGATGGCGGCTTCCACTGCTGCGGACATGGTGCCGGAGTAGATAACGTTGATGCTGTGGTTGGCGCCGTGGTTGATGCCGCTGATGCAGATATCGGGCTTGCTGTGCAGCACCTTATCCACCGCCAGCTTCACGCAATCCACCGGTGTGCCGGTGCACTGGTAGGCTTCTATATCTCCAAAATAATTCACTTTGTGAAGGCGCAGGGGAACGCCTATGGTTATGGCGTGTCCCATGCCGGACTGTGGTTTGTCGGGCGCCACCACCACTACTTTCCCAAGGTCTTTCACTGCTTCAACAAGGTTCTGGATACCGGGGGCTGTAACACCATCATCGTTCGTAACCAGGATAACGGGACGCTTTTTCTCTGCCATTTCGCAAAGGTAGGAAGGGATGACCGATGAACGACCACCGACCACCGAAAGTTCGCCTAACGCTTTTCCCGCCTGCCTCCCGGTCGGTACACGAATCTCGTCCTCGGTTAACGGTTGTCGTTCATCGCTCATCGGTTATCGCTCATCGGTTATCGTCATCGGTCATCGGTTGTCGGTCATAGGTCAACCGTTCCTAAAATAAATTTCTTTTTCTAAATAAATTAGTATTTTGCGACTAAAATACTTAGTCATGTCGCTCGCCAACAAGAATCTCAAATACCTGAGAAAGCTCCGCGGATGGACCCAGGAGGAATTTGCGCAGAAGCTGCGCATCAAACGCTCCCTGTTGGGCGCCTACGAAGAGGAGAGGGCCGAACCCCGCATCGACATCCTGGAAGCCGTTGCCGATATGTTCAAGCTTACCCTCGACGACCTGCTGCGGAGGGACCTGGCTGAGAACAAGGGCGGTTACCTGGCCAAGCGCCGGGCCCAGAAGATGGCCAACGGGCGGAGCGACATTCCTTTTGTTCCCGTTAAGGCCGCGGCGGGCTATCTTACCGGCTATGCCGATCCCGAGTTCATTGATGAGCTTAATACCTTTACCCTGCCCATGCTGGGCGGCGGCGATTACAGGGCCTTCGAGATCATCGGGGACTCCATGATGCCTACACCCACCGGCTCGGTTATCGTAGGCGAG
>DASWNB010000323.1:0-4405 GCA_036399455.1 Flavisolibacter sp.
CTTGCCGCCGCCGCAAAGGTGATGGCTGCTATAACCAGCAGTTCCCGGGTCAGGCTGTCGCCCATGACCCCGCGGCTGTATCCGCCTCTTGCTTCTCCGTAGCCACCGTACAGCGGGGTATCCAGCTTCTGGTACACTACCCAGGCGGCCACCAGGGCGCAGAGTCCTGCCGCCACGCCGCTCAACCCGCTCAGGCTGATAAAGCGGCTGCTCTTTTCCATAAGCTGCCGGATGTCCTTGATACTTTCCAGGTGCTGGTTGTTTTCGATCATAAAAAGCACTTTGTAATGCAAAGTACGTAAGAAGTTTTTATAGTTCAAAGACTTTTTTTAGAGTTTCTGGTTTACGGTTTCCTGTTTCTTGTTCTTTAGGTGTGATAGTCATTTCTTTTGGCCACTCTCCGGGGAGCGGCGGCCGCTGTGGTTCCAACCGCGAAGAGCGCAAAGTTCCACAAAGGCTTTGCGCTCTTCGCGCTCTTCGCGTGCTTTGCGGTGAACCCTATGGAATGCTAAAATGGTAGCTGCGCTAGAGAAGGAATGATCCACCTAAAGAACCAGAAACAAGAAACTATAAACCAGAAACCGGATCGGCAACTCTCAAACTCTCCAGGATAACCTTACAACTCCGCTCAATTTCTTCTTCGGAAATAACCAAGGGAGGAGAAATGCGCAGGCAATGGGAAGCGAAAAGGAACCAGTCGGTAACCACGCCCCTTTCAATGCAGCGGTCAATTACTTTTTTGCAAAGCTCGAAGGACTCAAACTCAACGGCCATCCAGAGGCCGAAGGAGTGGACGGCCTTTATCTGAGGATGCTGTAATCTTTTCCTGAACAGGGCGGCTTTGGCTTCAACGCCGGCAGCAAGGTTCTCGTCCAGCAACACGCGGAAGGCTTCAAGACCGGCGGCGCAGCAAACGGGGTGGCCGCCAAAAGTAGTGATATGGCCCAGCACAGGCCCATCGGTAAGGCAGTTCATCAGCTCACGCTCCGCGATGAAAGCGCCCAGGGGCAGCCCGCCGCCAAGAGCCTTGCCTAAAAGAAGTATATCGGGCACAATACCAAAATGCTCAAAGCCCCACAATTTACCCGTACGCCCGAAGCCTGCCTGTATTTCGTCCAGCACCAGCAGCACGCCCAGTTCCTTGCAGCGGCTGTGCAGGGCCCAAAGCCATTCCGCCTGCGGCGCGATAATTCCTGCTTCGGCCTGGACGGTTTCAAGGATCACGCAGGCCGTTGAAGAAGATATCTGACCGAGGTCTTCAAAAGAATTATAACGAAGATGATGGATGCCGGGAAGCAGCGGGCGGAAGGAATTACGCCAGTATTCGCTGCCGATGATGCTCAGGGCGCCCTGGGTGGAGCCATGGTAAGAGTGTTCAAAAGCAGCTATTTCCGTACGGCCGGTGGCCCGCTTGGCCAGCTTCATGGCGCCTTCCACCGCCTCGGCGCCCGAGTTGGTAAAATAAACCGAGTTGAGGGTGGGCGGCAGGTGCTCCGCCAGCAACCGGGCATACTGCACCTGCGGCGACTGCACAAATTCCCCATACACCATTACGTGCATATAGGCATCGAGCTGCCGGTGGATGGCGCTGAGCACGCGGGGGTGGCGGTGGCCGGTATTGGCTACGCTGATGCCCCCTATGAGGTCAATGTATTCCTTGCCCGAGGCATCGGTAAGGGTGCAGCCTTCGGCACGCACGATCTCCAGGGCCAGCGGGGCCGGGGAGGTTTGTGCTACGTGCTGCAGGAACAACTGGCGCAGGTTCATAAGAGCGAAGGTAGAAGGTAAAAGGCAGAAGGGCGGAAGGCTCTTTTAGCGCGGGTAGTCCTTACCGGTGTGCAGTCGTTTAAAGAAGAAATATTCAATATTCTATGCTCAACTATCAATGCTCAAGTGGTCTCCGAACCAGGAACGCACTTGAAAATTGAACATTGATTATTGAATATTTGTTCCAGAGCGCCTTCACCCCAAATAAAGACTGCCCACTCCTAAAGAGCCTTCCGCCTTCCACCTTTTACCTTCCCCCTTTCATCTACCTTTGACGCATGATACTTCCCGTAGAAGAAAATTACCCCAAGTGGGGGCAGGATTGCTTTATTGCTCCTAACGCTACCATAGTGGGCGATGTGGTAATGGGCGATGGCTGCAGCGTATGGTTCAACGCGGTGGTCCGCGGCGATGTGAACAGCATCCGCCTGGGCAACAAGGTGAACGTGCAGGACGGCGCTGTGATCCATTGCACCTTTAAACGCAGCAAGACCACCATCGGCAACAACGTATCCATAGGCCATAACGCCATCGTTCACGGCTGCACCGTACACGACCACGTGCTGATTGGAATGGGATCCATCGTAATGGATAACGCAGTGATTCACAGCAACACCATCATCGCTGCCGGAGCCGTTGTGCTGGAGGGAACCATCTGCGAGGGTGGCTCTGTCTACGCCGGCGTTCCCGCCAAAAAAGTAAAGGACATCGCCCCGGAAAAAATTGAAGGCGAGATCAATAGGATAGCGAATAATTATCTTGGCTACGCAAAGTGGTTTGATGGAGTGAATAGGGCGGAGAAGGAAGAAGGTCAGGGAAACGGGAATTAGGGATTGGGAATTAGGCAGCAGGAGAAAAGCTGTTGGCCAATAGCTATTGGCTGTTAGCAGATCAGGAAAAAGAAAGAAATCCTGTACAAAAGGATGAATAAGAGTACAATGCCTATATATTGAACGTGCTCAAGCCATCAGCTAACAGCTATCAGCCAACAGCTTCTTTGCGGCTTTACGTGAAAAGATTATCTTTAAGCAAAACCCCGCATCATGAAAACTTTTCGCTGCGCCTTTATCATCTTGTCAAGCGCCCTGCTGCTGTCTTCATGCAGCTTATTCAACAAAAACAAATATGGCTGCGGCGATGGCGGCGGCAAAAACGTGGGCGCAGAAAAACTCCTCAGCGGCGAACAACCTAAAAAGACCAAAAAGTTCAAGGCATAACAATTGCATCATGCAGCTAAACGAGTAAAGCTCCTGTCTATAGGATAGCTTTGCCCGCAGCGGGTATACGTAATTTTACTAATTTAAACTTAACGGTCTATGAGCCTAACCCTACGAACAACTTTAGGTTGCACCGAAGCCGTCATCGACGATGACGGTGGCCTGAAGCGCTTTTACCAGATCGCCCACATCCTGAGCGACGACCTCAAAGTAAGCTTTATCAACAAGGAAGACGATTTCGATGCCATCAGCTGGGATTTCGAGATCAATCATCATCCCCTGACGCTTCACTACAGCATTTACAACGGAATTTCCATGTTCCCCACACGCACCAAGGATGCCCGCAAGCGGGATAACAACGCCGTTGTGGAACTGGCCAATGTGCTGGAAGGAAAGCTGATGAGCCTTGATATGCGGAAAGCGGAAGTTTCTTAGTTCCAAGTCCAAAGTCGTAAGTCCTAAGCCGTTTCCTTTGCGTTACTTGGCGGTGCTTTGCGGTTCAGAAAATAATTAACCGCAAAGGACGCGAAGAATACGCAAAGAAGCGCAAAGAACTCATACACCTGAAGAACCAGAAACCAGAAACCGTAAACCAGAAACCTCTTCACCTCCTATTACTCCATTGATCCTCCGGGATTGACTCCAGTATATTATAATAACTCACATACCGGTCCTCATCAACCTCCTGGTTGATGACCGCCTCCTTTATAGCGCAGCCGGGCTCATTTACATGAAGGCAGTTGTTGAACTGGCAATCATTCAGCCGGGTACGCATTTCGGGGAAATAACCAGACAATTCCGAACGCTCGATATTTACAAGGCCAAATTCCTTCATACCCGGCGTATCGATGATGCGGCCGCCGAAAGGCAGGTCGTACATTTCTGCAAAAGTGGTTGTGTGCTGGCCCTTGCCGCTCCAGCCGCTCACATCCTTGGTGCGGATGCCCGCTTCGGGAATGATGATATTGATGAAAGTAGATTTGCCTACGCCGCTATGTCCGCTGATAAGGGTGGTCTTTCCGTTCAGCAGTTCCCTTACTTTATCAATGCCCTGCTGCAGGTGGATGCTCATGGAAAGAACGGGATAGCCTATGCGGCCGTAGATCTCACGTATCTCCTCCAGTTGCTCCTGCTCCTTGTCTTTGTACAGATCCACTTTATTAAAAAGAATAACGGCCGGAACATGGTACATCTCGCAGGCTACCAGGAAACGGTCGATAAAGCCGCGGGAGGTCCTGGGCTCCTTCAGCGTGGCAATCATGAGCGACTGGTCGATGTTGGCGGCTACGATGTGCTGCTGGTGCTTGGCGCGTGGCGACTGGCGGTTGATGTGGTTGTGGCGGTCGCGGATGCGGGTGATGATGACCGTGCTTTCGGCTTCATTTTCCTTATCAAAATCAACGATGTCGCCGACGGCAATG
>DASWNB010000324.1:0-2789 GCA_036399455.1 Flavisolibacter sp.
ACGCCTCCAGCCCACACTCCAGCCACTCCACAAATTCATCGGGATCGGGAGTATAGCCTTTGGTGCGGTTAAGGGCCTTCTCGTCGGGACTGATAATAGCGTACTGGGGCTGCGAGGTTTTGTAGAAGTTCTCTATCTGGAAATTGGTCCACTTGTCCCCCACGGTAACCACCTGCTTCTTTTCGCCGTTCCTGCTCTCGAACTCAACACGGTCGCTGGCGGGTAGCTTTTTCCTTTCGTCAACGTACAGCGATACTACGATGAAGCGGTTCTTCATCAGTTCCGCTACGTCGGGATTGGTCCATACGTTCTCTTCCATGCGGCGGCAGTTAACGCAGGCCCAGCCGGTAAAATCGATCAGGATGGGCTTGTTCTGGCGGCGGGCCTCCTGCAGCGCTTCTTCATAGTCGTGCAGGGGCTGTATGTTGCGTTCGCAGTTTACGGGCTTCTCATATATGCTGTAACACATGGGCGGCGGGAAGCCGCTGATAAAGCGCAGGTTGGCCCATTTGGTATTGGTCACGCCGGGTATGAGGTAAAGGGTAATTATGGAGAAAAGAATGATAAAGAACCAGCGCAGCCTCGTCATCTTCGGCTTGCCTCCGCCAAAGCGAAGCACTCCTACGAGATAAAGCACGATGCACAGCCCTATTACCACCCAGATGCCGATGAATATCTCACGCTTTAACAGGCCCCATTGCTCCACCAGGTCCGCATTGGAGAGGAATTTCACCGCCAGCGCCAGTTCCAGGAAGCCCAGCACCACCTTTACGGAAGTAAGCCAGCCGCCCGATTTGGGAAGCGATTGCAGCCAGCCCGGGAAAAGGGCAAACAGTGCAAAGGGCAGCCCCAGCCCCACGCCAAAGCCGGCCATGCCAAAGCTTAGTTGCATGGCCCCGCCGTCGTTGTTGGATACCCCTGCCAGCAGCGAGCCCAGGATGGGACCCGTACAGGAAAACGACACGATAGCCAGCGTCAGCGCCATAAAGAAAATGCCCCAGATGTCATTGAGGCCCCCCTTCGAATCGATCTTGTTGGCCAGCCCTGAGGGGAGGGTAATTTCGTACAGCCCGAAGAACGACAGCGCAAAAAGGATAAACACCACGAAAAACACCAGGTTTACCCACATATTGGTAGATATGTTGTTCAGTATCTCGGGGTTGGCGCTGTCAATCAGGTGGAAGGGAAGGCTTAGCAGCACATAGATCAGGAAGATGCTGAAGCCATAGAGCAGCGCATTGGCAATGCCCTTCTTCCGGTTAGAGGAACGCTTGGTAAAAAAGGAAACGGTAAGCGGTATCAGGGGGAACACGCAGGGCGTCACCAGCGCAATCAATCCACCCGTAAAGCCCAGCAAGAAAATGGTCCATAGCGACTTATCCTCCGTATCATCATCACCGCAGGGACTAACCGGGTTCTTTACATCGATGGAAGGGATAATGATCCGGGAAGTGGACACTACGCCGCCTTCCATATTTACTGTAAACTCGTAGGGCGTACCGGCATAAAACTCTTCGCCCTTGCCATAGGTGTATAAAAGGGTGCCGGTAACGAAAGAAGGCACCTGCCCGCTGATTCGCACCACCTGCTTCCATGCCGTAGGCTGGTCGTACACCTTTACCGCCTGCTCAAATATTGCACTCTGTATGGTCCGGGCCTGTCCCGAATCCGTGAAGTTGCCCACCGCCTGTACGGCCGAATCGGCAAAGCGCAGCTCGGTGGTAGACACTTCGCTAAGTACCTGGCTGGGGGCGTATAGTTCCCAGGCGGGATTGCCCTGGGTAGAGAAGATCAGCTCGTACTGTCCGTCGGAAAGCTTCTTGCTGGTCACTTTCCAGGCAAAAGGAGAGGCATCCTGGGCTACCGCCGAAGCCATAGTAAAGGAAAGAACCGCCAGCAAAAAGAACCGTACAATTTTATTCATGTCCATTCATTTAAAAAAAACGAGTTCCCGCCAGGGAACTCGCTGCCAAAATCAATTATACTGTCAAAGCCATCTCGTAGCCTTTATTGAGTGTTGTTAGTGGTATTCTCGGTCATCGGTTATCTCTCATCGGTCATCCCTCGGTCATCGGTGGTCGGTCATCGGTAATCCCATCATCCACCTACTTCAATGCAATAGAGAAGTTCACCGTCTTCGGCGGCAGGCACCTGCTGTCATCGCAGGTCTGGAACTCCAGGCTGCCGGTAACATTGGTCTTGGCCTTACCCTTTATCTTCACCTTTTGTACAAAATCCACTTTGTTGCTGTACTGGTTGGCCGATACGTCCAGCACCTCATCGCGGTATTTTTCCATCTTGCCTACTTCCTTCACCTTGCCCTCGAAGTTGAGCAGGGGATTCTTGTTGAATTTAAAGGTGGTGGGCTGCGCTATGGCGTCCTTGGGCTGGCTCTGCGAGTACAGGTGCCATCCGGGCTGTATGGTAGCCGTCAGGGTGACTTCATACTGGTCGGCGGCGATCTTCTTGCTGCTGTAGGTCCAGCTAACAGGGCTCTGGGCGGAAGCCACATGAATCGTCAGTGCGGCAAAAAAGGAAAGGAGAAGCTTTTTCATGAGACGTTGTTTGTGCAAATTTCTTTTTTATATTTTTTCCAACTTGTTAAAATGGGCGGGCGGCTCAGGCCGGCTCTGCTTCCAGCACCAGCGAGAACAGCAGGCGGAATACCTTCCGGCCATCGGTATTACCCAGCAGGGGAGAGCAGGCTCTTTCCGGGTGGGGCATCATGCCGAATACATTCCTTTCCTCGTTGCAGATGCCTGCAATATTCCTGGTCGAACCGTTTGGAT
>DASWNB010000325.1:0-1632 GCA_036399455.1 Flavisolibacter sp.
GATATGGGTTCGCCCTGTTCGGCCTGGAGGTAAGCGTCTCGTTTTAGGGGAATGCCTATTACCTTGAATACCACCTGCACGAAGCCGCTGCAGTCCACGCCCATGAAAGTGCGGCCGCCCCAGAGGTAGGGAGCATTGATCCAGCCCTGGATGGTTCTTTCCAGCAGGTCGCGGCCGTAAGGTGTGTTGGTGTTGCGGTAGGTGCCGTGATACTTGTGCTGTTCATCCCACAGCAGCCGCGTTTCCTCGTCAAAGCCTGTAAGCGAGGCGCCCATGGGCGCATTGACCAGCTCCTGGGGCAGGGTGATGGGATTGACCAGTGCCGTGGCCACAAAGTGGCTGGGAGCGGTGGCGATGCCTTCTCCCACCTCATCGGCCAGGTGGTGGGTGAGCCAGCCTTCGTAGCCGTCGTACAGGGAACGGATGCGCAGCCATTCCCTGTCGGTTTCCAGAACCTCCATAGTTTCGCCAAAAAGCAGTTGGCTGGTCATTTCGGAGCGGTGGGCCGCCTCCTTGCGCAGGGGCGCCGCAGCTACCGTACATATCCTGTATTCCATGAATGTTGTAAAGATGTTGAAACGATTGTGCAAATTTGCATGGTTTACATCTCAAGAAAAACATCTCAGGAAAAACATCTCAAAAGAAAAAAACCGCGCAACTGTTTTGTGAAGTCCCAACGCTATGAACATATTACCGATACCGAGCTGCTGGAACGCTATCAGGCGGACAATGACCAGCGTTGGATAGGAATACTCCTGGAACGATACACCCTGCTGCTGCTGGGTGTATGCATGAAATACCTGAAGGACGAGAACGAAGCCCGCGATGCCGTACAGCAGATCTTCCTGAAAGTGCTTACAGAAGTATCAAAATACAAGATCGATTTCTTTAAGTCCTGGCTTTACATGGTGGCCAAGAACCATTGCCTCATGCGCCTGCGCAACATGCAGGGGAAGTATTACAAGGAAGTGAACGAGCACCTGCCCGACGCCCCTTCCGAAGACAGGCAGGACCTCATCACCAGCGAACGCACCTACGACCTGCTGGAAGAAGCGCTGAAGGAGCTGAACGAAGAGCAGCGGCAATGCGTAATTTTGTTCTACCTGCAAAAGCTCAGCTACCAGCAGATAAGCGAAAAGACGGGCTTTACCCTGATGCAGGTAAAAAGCCATATCCAGAACGGCAAACGGAACCTCAAGCTGCTGATACAAAAAAAGCAAAAAGAAGCTCAAGGAAAATGAAGGACAGCCTGAAAGACATATTATCCAACCTCAATCCCGAGGTAGACCAGGAAACCCTCCTGCTCTATCTCCAGGGAAAGCTCAGCGCCGAACAGCAGCACCAGCTTGAAAAGGACATGCTGGAAGGCGATTTCGAAGCCGATGCCTTAGAGGGTCTCCAGGAAATCCGCGACAAAAAAGACCTTTCCTACATCATCGACCAACTCAACCGCGACCTCCGCAAGAAGACCGACAAAAAGAAAAAATTCCGCGACAAGCTCAAAATGAAGGAAGAGCCCTGGCTCTGGATAACGCTGTTGATCATCCTGCTGCTGATTATCTTAAGCTATGTGATTATTCATTTCCAGATGAGGCAACGGTAGAGAAGCTGTTGGCTGATAGCTGTTGGCTG
>DASWNB010000326.1:0-5002 GCA_036399455.1 Flavisolibacter sp.
TGGAGAAAGGTTTTACCGTAAGGGGCATACGGCGTTCGGTCAAGACGCCATTTTTTATACCGGAAGAAATATGGAATAAGGTGGAATGGGTAGAAGGCGATGTGCTGGACGTGGTATCATTGGCAGATGCCATGCAGGGCATGGATGCCGTGGTGCACTCTGCCGCCGTTGTTTCCTTTTCGCCGCACGAAAGGGCCCGCATGTATGCCGTGAACGTGGAAGGCACCGCCAACGTGGTGAACGCCGCCCTGGAGAACGGCGTGGGACGCCTGCTTCATGTAAGCTCCATAGCCGCGCTGGGAAGAACCACCAAGCCTGAAATAGTAACCGAGGAAAAGAAATGGGAAGAGAATAAGAACAACACCCATTACGCCATCAGCAAGCACCACGCAGAAATACACGCATGGCGCGGCTTCGCCGAAGGGCTGCTGGGCGTGGTCATCAATCCCAGCACCATACTTGGCTATGGCGACTGGCATTCATCCAGTTGCGCCATTTTCAAAAATGCTTACCGCCAGTTCCCGTGGTACACAAAGGGCGTCAACGGATTTGTGGGAGTAGAAGATGTGGCCGAAGCGGCCGTGCAGTTGCTCGATTCATCCATCCACGCCAAAAGATTTATCGTCAACGGCGAGAACCGCTCCTTCCAGGACCTGTTCAATGCCATGGCAGACGGCTTTGGAAAGAGGCGCCCTCATCGCGAAGCCACCAAAACGCTTGGCGCGCTGGCCTGGAGGATGGAAAAGGTTCGCTCCTTCTTTACCGGCAGCAAGCCCCTGCTCACCCGCGAAACGGCCAAAATATCGCATAGCAAAACCTCCTTCGATAACAAGGCTATCCTCGATGCCCTGCCCGGGTTCAGCTTTACGCCGCTGGATACGGTCATCAGCCAATCCTGCCATAAATACCTCAGGGCACTAGAAGCAGGCATTCTTACGTTATAAGACGAACGTGTTCCTGGTTCCTGGTTTATAGTTTCTGGTACCGAAGGTGTTTTAGCTTTCCTGATCAGATTTCATCTTGAAAGATCAGGAATGACCCGAAAACCCGTTTCCGCAGACAACCAGAAACCACAAACCACAAACCAGAAACTAGAAACAACTTACATATCTTAGCTTTCTTATGAAAAAACCGCTTCTTCTCCTTTTTGGACTCCTATCCTTTACACTCTCTTTCGCCCAGGCGCTTATCTCCGGCCAGGTGGTTGACGCCGAAACAAAGCTTCCGCTCGAAAACGCTTCGGTCTTTGCCCAGAACACCACCAGGGGAACCATCACCGGCAAGGAAGGCATGTTCCGTCTTCAACTGCAACGCGGGGGCTATGAGCTGATCGTTTCCTTTACAGGCTATGTAAGCAAGACCATCAACATAGAAGCTTCCGAAGACAGGCAACTGACCATCGAGCTGCAAAAAGCAGACAACAGCATGAGCGAGGTGGTGATCAAAAGCAGCAACGAGGTGGCCGATGGCTGGGAAAAGCACGGGCAGTTCTTCCTGGAAAATTTCATTGGTGCAACACCTTTCGCCGATAGCTGCACTCTTCTCAATCCTGAAGTGCTTAAATTTTTCTACTATAAAAGAAATGACCGCCTGAAGGTGCTGGCCACCGAGCCACTGATCATCGCCAACAGGGCGCTGGGTTACCAGGTACGCTACCAGCTCGATTCCTTTGTTTATTTCCTGAAGACGGACATCAACGCTTACCGCGGCTATTGCTTCTTCACGGTGATGGAAGGCTCTGAAGAGGAGCGAAAGATGTGGGAAGAGAACCGGAAGAAGGCTTACTACGGCTCAAGGCTTCATTTCCTGAGATCATATTTCGACAGTACGCTGAAACAGGAGGGCTTTACCGTTGACCTGCTTTCCTCCACCACGGCCAACAAGTTCGACCGGCTGAGGAATCCTTATGATACGACTTACTACTTCTTTGACGAGGAATCGGGGAATGCGGAACTCTGGTTCCCGGTAAAGGCCAGCATCACCTACACGAAGGCTTTGCCGGAAAAATCTTACCTGGAGCAATCGGGCCTGCCGCTGGATGTGCCGGTGCAGCTTTCCTACATCGACCTGTCGCAGCCCATCTTCATCCGTCCAAACGGTTTCTTCCTGGACCAGAAAAGCTGGACCAACCAGGGTTACTGGAGCTGGAAGAACCTGGCCGACCAGTTGCCCTACGACTACGAGCCCAGCCGTTAGCGGATCACCGATAAGAGACCACCGACGACCGATGGGAAAGGTAAAGTAGAAGGAGCTGGGATTCGGTTACCGGTTATCGCTTATCGGTTAACCGCTAAAGGATATTTACCAGCACAAAAAGTGCGATCACAAGTGCCAGTACTTTCACCAGGCTTTTTACCGAGTGAGAATCAAAAAGGTCAAACATGGAATGGTGGTGTTTTGGTTTGCGCCGCGAAAGTCGTTTTCACGTTCCGCGTTCCACCATCAATTTAGTCAAAAGGCCTTTTTCTGTCGGTGAGAGGAAAAGGATAACCGATCAGAG
Organism: Flavisolibacter sp.; assembly: GCA_036399455.1. GTDB lineage: Bacteria > Bacteroidota > Bacteroidia > Chitinophagales > Chitinophagaceae > Flavisolibacter. The sequence goes on from DASWNB010000326.1 coordinate 2,501, forward strand.
ACCACCGATGACCGGAAGCCTCCTTTTCCCTTCACCCGGTTGCCCGTGGCTGGAAGCGCTTAAAATTCTCAATATTCAACGCTCAATATTCAATCCTCAAGTATGTCCCTGAATTGGAAACAACATTGAACATTGAGCATTGAGCGTTGAATATTGAGAATTCCTCATGAGACTCCCGGCTTGCAGCCGCTCTCTCGCAGCTCGTAGCTCATAACTCGCAGCTTCTCTACTTCCCCATCACCTTATCCCACAGCAACGGTATCCGCTTCACCCACACGAATTCTTTCTTCTTGATCATCGCGTCCTCGGCGGGAGAGCCGAAGTATTTACGGCCGCCTTCGAGGGAGGCGGGCACGCCGCTTTGTGCATAGATCTCGGCGCCCTTGCCGATGGTCAGCGTTTTGCTCACGCCTACCTGTCCCCACAGGATCACCTCGTCTTCGATGGTGCTGGCGCCGGCAATGCCTACCTGTGCGGCAATGAGACAGTTCTTTCCAATCACCGTATCATGACCCACGTGCACCAGGTTGTCGATCCTGGTGCCCTGGCGGATAAGGGTGTCGCCGCTTACGCCGCGGTCAATGGTGCAGCCCGCTCCGATCTCCACATCATCTTCTATCACTACGCGGCCGCAGCTCAGCATCTTTTTGTAATGAACGGGACGGTTGGTTTTGCGGTTGTAGTAGAAGGCATCGCTGCCGATGACGGTGCCTGCCTGTATCACCACGTTGTTGCCTATGATGCAGTGGTCCATGATGACTACGTTGGGATGGATGATGCAATTGCTGCCGATGCTCACTTCATTGCCGATAACGCTGCCCGGCATGAGCACGGTGTTCTCACCGATAGCGGCCGTCTGGCTCAGCGGCTGCGTAAGCGGACGGAAAGGACGGAAGTGCTCCACTATCCTGAGATAAGCTTCGAAGGGCTGCTCTGTAAGGAGAAGTGATTTATGCGGAGGGAAGTCGGTCTTCTGGTTGATGATGATGAAAGTGGCGGCAGACTGGATGCACTTCTGGTAATACTTGGGATGATCCACGAACACCAGGTCGCCTTCTTCCACCTTGTGGATCTCGTTGATGCCGGTGGCCATGGCTTCTTTGTTGCCGATGATCTCGGCTCCGATCAGCCGGGCTATCTCCGAAAGGGGAACAGGTTTATCGAAACGCATGAAGTTGTTTTCGTCAAAGGTAAAGGCAAACAGTGAAGAGGAGGACCTGCCCTGCACGCCGCAGTGAAAAGAGATGCGAAAGCTGCTGCGCTGAAATGCTTGCCAGCCGGGTATTCCAGGGGATGATAAGTTGAGCGTGGACGAAGGTTCGGTGCATGCTGATGATCGTCGTCATCACGAGAGTAACGAATGAAGATGCTGCACTCATCCTTTGCAATCCACATTTGATTTAAAAATGTGAATAATTTTTGCGTGAATTTTTTTTGCTATGGAAAAAATCTTTTTAATATTGTGATGGGAATTTTAATTTCCCGTACTTACTAACCCATCTACATATTAGCCTCGCGAAAGCGAGGCTTTTTGTTTCCAGCAGTTTTTCAGACCTAAACCGAATTACGATAACTTTACTTCCTTCTTCAAAACACTTGTGAATGCTTAAATCCATGACTGGTTTCGGACGGGCGGAGCAGACCGTTGGCGACAAAACCTTTCTCATCGACATCAAATCCCTCAATGGCAAACAGTTCGACCTGCAATTGAAGATGCCTGCCTTCCTGAAGCCTTTTGAATTTGACATACGTAAAATTCTCTCCGAGAAACTGGGCCGTGGCACAGTGGACTGCGGCATCAGCCTGAAGGAAACCGGCAATGCCAAGCCCGTCACCATCAACACCGACCTGGCCCGCGCTTACTACAAGCCCCTTGAAGAGTTGTCGAAGGAACTGAATCTCGATACGTCTGCCATCCTCAGCACGCTTATCAAGCTGCCGGAAGTGATCACACCTACCAGTGAAACGCTGACCGACGAAGAGTGGGCTTCCTTCACCCGCATCATACAGGCCGCCATCGACAACCTCAATGCCCATCGCCTGGATGAAGGCAAGTCGCTGATGACCGATCTGCGCCTGCGCATCGCCAACATACTGAAGCAGCAGGAAGAGGTCATTCGCCTGGAGCCGCTGCGCCAGCAGAAGATCAGGGAAGGCATCACCCGCCTGCTGGAAGAAAACGTGGGTAAAGAGAATTACGACGGCAACCGCCTGGAGCAGGAACTGATCTACTACATCGAAAAGATCGACATCACCGAAGAGCAGGTGCGCCTCAAAAACCACTGCGAATACTTCATTTCCGTTCTTGACGAAGGCGAAGACTCCAAAGGCAAGAAGCTCTCCTTCATCCTCCAGGAAATCGGCCGCGAAATAAACACCACCGGCGCCAAAGCCTACGACTCCACCATCCAGAAATGCGTTGTCCTCATGAAAGATGAGCTTGAGAAGGCAAAGGAGCAGGTGCTGAATGTTTTGTAGTTGCGAGTTGGAAGAAGCTGTTGG
>DASWNB010000327.1:0-3248 GCA_036399455.1 Flavisolibacter sp.
GTAGGTAAAAGCTGCCATCATGGGTTTAGACAACGCACTCAGGAAATACCCCCACCTGATAAACGGCAGGCGCACACCTTTTTCATCGCTCAACTTACCAAAATAGCCCTTGCTCAATCCCGCCGTGAAGTTGGCTATGCCTTCAAGTATACCGATAAGAAAAACAGAAAAGCCGATCTCCCGCAGGTAAACGGGTATCACCGGGTAAAGCATCTCGCTGGCCACATCGGCAAAAAGGCTCACCAGCGAAAGTATCCGGACGGTGCGGTTGATGATCTTCACAGAGCAAATGTAGTTGCTGATTCGCCTCCGGCGAAGATTAACCGCCAGGACGCGAAGACGCGAGGGTTTCACGCCAGGGCGCCAAGAAGTAAAGAAGAAAAACCCTTGGTGGCTGGTCATCTCCTCATCTTATCTCTTTGCGTCTTTCTTCCCTTGTCGTCTTTGCGTGAAATATTCCTCGCGTCTTTGCGTCCTGGCGGTGAAACATCCGGCAAGCGCAGCGCAGCCGCCGTAGAACCGTGAAATTTCCGCGTTGCAGTGCTGTTTTTACTTTGACAATTCAATTAATTTCATTCAACTTTGCACAACCTCATAAAAAACTAAATCCAATACAGCAGCATGGGACTTTTTAACTGGTTCACACAGGAGATAGCGATAGACCTGGGCACAGCGAATACCCTAATCATCCATAACGACGAGGTCGTTGTCAATGAGCCTTCTATCGTTGCCTTGAACCGCAATAATCCTAAAGAAGTGCTTGCGGTAGGCAAGCGCGCCCTGATGATGCATGAAAAAACCCACGAAAGCATCCGCACCGTCCGCCCCCTGAAAGACGGTGTTATAGCCGATTTTAACGCGGCCGAGCTGATGATACGTGAGCTGATCAAGCTTGTTTATCCCAAAAAACCTCTCTTCCCCCCAAGCTGGCGCATGATGATCTGCATTCCCTCTTCCATCACAGAAGTGGAGAAGCGGGCTGTGCGGGACAGCGCCGAGCAGGCCGGGGCCAAGGAAGTTTACCTTATACACGAACCCATGGCAGCCGCACTGGGTATAGGCATCGACGTGGAAGAGCCCGTTGGCAACATGATCATCGACATAGGCGGTGGCACCACCGGCATCACGGTAATAGCACTTGCCGGTATCGTATGCGACCAGTCCATCCGTATCGCCGGTGATGAATTCACCGCCGACATCATGGAAGCCCTGCGCCGTTACCATAGCCTGCTGATTGGTGAGCGTACCGCCGAACAGATCAAGATACAGATCGGTGCGGCCATGAAGGACCTGGACAACCCGCCGGATGATATTCCCGTAAACGGACGTGACCTGGTGACCGGGATTCCCAAGCAGATCATGGTGAGCTACCAGGAGATCGCCGAAGCCCTGGACAAGTCCATCTTCAAGATCGAGGAAGCCATCCTGAAGGCGCTGGAGCAAACACCGCCCGAGCTGGCCGCCGATATTTACCGCCGCGGCCTCTACCTCACCGGCGGCGGCGCCCTGCTGAAAGGCCTCGACAAGCGCCTGAGCCAAAAAATCAAGTTGCCCGTGCACGTGGCCGACGACCCCCTCAAAAGCGTGGTTCGCGGTACCGGCCTGGCCCTGAAGAACTATGACCGTTATCCTTTTGTAATGAGATAAAAATGCTGATGGCTGATGGCTGATAGCTGTTGGCTGTTGGCTAACAGCTATCAGCTAATAGCAATAGCTCTCTCCCCATGCGTAACATCTTTCTCTTCATCCGCCGGTTCTTTGTGTTTTTTGCCTTTGTGCTGCTGCAGGTGATTGCGCTGTGGATGCTGTTCAGCTATAACCGCTTTCACAGGGCCGTGGGGCTGGGCGTGGCCAACGAGCTGACCGGCAGCGTCAACAAGCAGGTGGACATGCTGGATGATTACTTCCACCAGGGCGAGGAGAACCGCCGGGTGCACCGCATGAACGATTCGCTTCTGAACCTGCTCAGGACCAACTTTACCTTCCCCGATACCGCCCAAAGGCTTGTCACCGATTCCGTCATGATCAACGATACCACCCGCGGCGTCAGGCGCTGGCTTTACCGCGATGCCAAGGTGGTGTACAATACCGTGAACTTTGAAAAGAACTATCTCCAGCTCGACAGGGGCACGCGCTACGGCATCGGCGACGACATGGCCGTGCTCAATTCCGAAGGAGCCGTAGTAGGCATAGTGGTGGGTGTGAGTCCCAATTTCAGCCAGGTGATGAGCCTGCTTCATATCCAAAGCTCCGTCAGCGCTTCGCTGAAGAAAACGGGTGAATCGGGACGTATCAGGTGGGACGGCAAAGACCCGCGTTTTGTACTGCTGGAAGGCATTCCCAGGAGCGTGAAGCTGGTGGTAGGCGATACGGTGCTTACCAGCCGGTATTCCTATAACTTCCCGCCCGGAAAGGTGATCGGCACCATTGCCTCCATCACTCCCGACCCGGCAACGGGCTTTTACACGCTCCGCATCCGCCCCTCGGTAAATTTCATGAACATCCAGCAGGTGTTTGTGGTGGAGAACCTGCAAAGGGCCGAGCAGGTGCAGTTGGAAAAAGAAACGGCAAAGGAAATTGACCAACAAAAAAGAACAAACCGTTGAGCGACCTTGTAAAAAATATATTCCGGCTTGCCATTTTTGTTCTGGTGCAGGTGTACGTGCTGAACAAGATACCGCCGCTGCACCAGTACGTGGTGCCCAGCCTGTACTTCCTGTTCATCCTGTGGCTGCCCTTTACCATTTCACGCCTGGGGGTACTGATCATCGGCTTCTTTACGGGACTGCTGCTTGATTATTTCGAAATGACGCCCGGGCTTCATGCCGCGGCCTGCGTGCTGATCGCTTATGTGCGGCCCTTCATCATCAACCTGCTTATTCCAAAGGATACCGATGAAATCAACTACCGCGAGCCTTCGCCCCGCGGCATGGGCTGGGCCCCCTACGCCATTTATGCCTTTGTGCTTACCCTGCTCCACCACTCCTACATAACCCTCCTGCAATGGCTGGAATTCGGCACCTTCCTGTCCTTTATCATCAAGGTAGGCTCCACCACCGCCATCAGCATGCTCCTCATCTTCACCGTAGAACTCCTTTTCCCGAGAAAGCTTAAGTACAGGACGAATACGGCAAGCGGTTAACCGATGACCGACACCGATGTCCGATGATCGGTAACCGGTAAGAGACCACCGAAGGGGCGCCTGTATGCTTGAGGACCTCTTACACAGTAAGGTCGGTAATCGGTGG
>DASWNB010000328.1:0-3293 GCA_036399455.1 Flavisolibacter sp.
CCAAAGCTTTGACCATACCATAAAGGACATCGCCCTGTACAACTATCCCGCCCGCAACCTCGACCGCCGCATGGCTAATGAAACTACGCTGGAGCAATGGACGGCAACCGCAAAAGAATTACAGGGCCTCCTTACGGACAAGATCATAGAGACCGCGGTAAGGCAAATGCCACCCGAGATATTTGCCGTTTCGGGTAACGAGATCATCGCCAAGCTTAAATCACGCCGTAACAGCCTCGTGAATTTCGCCCGCGATTATTACCATTCGCTGGCAAAAGAAGTGGAAGTGCCGGGAACAAAAGGCAGGGAAGTATTCGTGGTGAAGCAGGTAGATGGCAGTACATCGGTGCAGGTGTTTGCAGTGGATTCCAACGGCAGGCAATCGGTGCAGCCTTTCTATTCAAGAAATTTCAGGGAAGAAGAAACAAAGGAGCTCCGCCTTTTCGGATTGGGCGGCGAAGATTCTTATGAAGTGCAGGGAAGGGAGAATAGCATCCGGCTCCGCATCATCGGCGGTCCGGCTACTGACCAGTACCGCGTGGAAAGCGGCGCAGGCGTGCACGTGTACGAAACACAGCAGGATTTGAACCGGGAGGGCATCCGGCCGCATATTTCCAATAACAGGGAACTGCCCCGCTTCCGCTACGACGGGTTCAGCTACGACAAGAAAGGACTCAGTCCCATCATATTCTACGGCAGCGACGACCGCCTCTTTGCAGGGCTTGGCTACCGTTTTCTCAACCACAGGTGGGGCAAGGAGCCATATGCTTCAAAGCATGGAATTCATGCCCGCTATTCCATTACGCAGGGAGGCTTTAATATTTTTTACGAAGGAGAAGTAAACCAGTTCATCGGCAAATGGAACCTGGCGCTGGGCGCCGGCTACGACCGGGTGGTATGGACCAACTTCTTCGGCATCGGCAACGAAACACCGCCGCAGGTGGGCGATAATGATTATTACCGCCTGCGCAGCAGGGACTACGGCGCCTCGGTTGGATTGAACCGCCGTAAAGGCCCCTTCACCATTGGCTTTACCGGCTTCTACCAATCCGTTGGCCTGATAAACGACCCGGAGCGTTTCGTGGCGAAAGTGGTTTCCTTCCACCAGCCCGGTTTCTGGGACCGCCGCCATTTTGCAGGTGGCCGCCTTGACCTGGCTGTACAGAAAATGGATGATCCCGTAGTGCCCACCCGCGGCTTCCGACTGGCCGGCAACATCAGCCGCACTCAAAACCTCACGGATGAGGACCGCGACTTCACTACTTACCGCGCTTCAGCCGATATATTCATACCGCTTTCGCGAAAGCTGGTGCTGGCTTCACGCCTTGGCGCCTCCACGGTAGATGGCAATCCCCTGTTCTACCAGCTTCCTTCCATCGGCGGCAGCCAAACCCTGCGCGGTTACCGCCGCGACCGTTTCTATGGCAAGACCGCTTTTTACAACAGCAACGAGCTGCGCTGGCTTTTTGATTTCAAGAGCCGCCTCTTCAACGGCACCGTCGGCCTTATGGCCCTTTATGACCAGGGCCGCGTATGGCAACCCGGCGAAGTCTCCAACCAATGGCATTCCGGCTACGGAGCCGGCATCCTTGTCGCCCCCTTCAACAGGGTGCTTCTTACCCTTTCCTACGGACGTTCGGATGAAAGAGGAGTTATTCATATGGGATATGTGAAGCGGTTTTAGAGAGCTGCAAGCTACTGGCTTCAAGCTGCAAGCTTTGTTTACGTTCAGCTATTTCCATACGTTATTTGAATGCTGATGGCTGATAGCTGTTAGCCGATGGCCTGTTCTTGCCTTGAGCCCGGCTTGCAGCTTGAAGCTAGCAGCTAGCAGCCGCTCATTGGAACACGAAGACACAAAAGGCGCGAAGGATGCACAAAGAGGAATTATCCTTTGTGCATCTTTCGCGCCTTGGCGTCCTGGCGGTTATATTCCCTAAAATTGGAAACCAAACGTCACCAGCGGCAGGAATTTTTCTTCCTTGGAACGGGTGTACATGGCGGCGATGACAAAGCGCTTGATGGGTGCTACCCAGATGCCTGCGCCGTTGCCTACATGCCAGTCCGTTGAGTTCTCGCCTTCGTTCCATACGCGGCCCACGTCGTTGAACACCAGCAGGCCTATCTGGCCGGGGAAAAGATAAGTGTTGAAGTCGGCGATCTTCAGCCTGATCTCGGTGTTGTTGAAGAACATGGTGCGTCCGGCAAAACGGTCGCGGCGGTAGCCGCGCAGGTTTTCAGTACCTCCCAGGTACTGGGCCTGGGGGAATTCGAAGCGGCCTATGTTGTGGCCCACGCCAAAGCGTGTAGCATACACCACCCTGGCTTTGGACTCGAACGAAGCGTAAATGCGCATGTCCATGTGGAGCTGTGTGAGATTATTGCTGCTGTTGCTGTTGAGGCCGAACAGGCTGCGGGCGCCTGCATCCATCACGAAGCCGCGTGTGGGCACGGCCATGTTGTTCCTTGAATTGATGTCGAGCAACAGCTCCGGACCTATAAAGGTTTTGCCCAGGTACATGGTAGCGGGATCGAGGCCGTTGCCGGGAGCCATTTGAACGAAGCGGCCCTTGTTTTGCTCGGCGTCGAGGCGGAAGTGCTGAAAGCCTATGCCGTAGTTCACCCTCATCCACGACTGGAGCTGGCGGCGCAGCAGCGCCGATGCATTGATCAGGTTGTAGCGTGAACGGTAGAAGCGTTCGCGGTCGGGGTGGTCCTTATTGAATACTGTTTCGTTTCCGAGGCCGAAGAAGTTGGTTACGTTGATGGGAGCACGAACATCGGCGCGTATAATAAGGTCTGAATTGCCGATGGCCTTTACGAAATCACCCTCGTAGCGGAATTGGAGCGAGGAGGTGCGCAGGGCTCTCCGTCCCCACAACACGTGCCGCATGCCGTAAGGCTCTTTCCGGAATCCCTGGCGGGTAATTTGTACGCCGTAGCCTACAGCCAGGCCGTCATCAACGTTATAGGAAAAAGTTACTCCCGGGTTTACAAAATTGTACTTGTACCAGAGGCGGTTATACAGGTTCACCTGCGGATCGTCGCTGAGCATCTTGCGCAACTGGGTGTGATTGCCGTGGAACTCATTCTCTTCAAAGGTCACATCATACACCAGCACACGGCCGGCATCGCCTTCGTTCAGGAAATCGTCCTTACCCGGACCGCCGATCACACGGATCTTCACCGGTGAATTGCCGCCACGCACCACGAAGCTGTCCGCATCTTCCAAACCAAAAATCCGCAGTTCGTCAACAACGGTGCCGTTCATTACGCGGTCATATATTTTGGAG
>DASWNB010000329.1:0-4153 GCA_036399455.1 Flavisolibacter sp.
GAAAGGCGGTGAGGTAGAAGGTGGGAAGAGTACAGTGACGACAGATACTGAGGAAAAGAATACGATAGGTAAGGTGAAGGAGAATGAAATAAAGAACAGGGCGAATGTTGAAAAAGAAAAACTGACAGGAGGAAGCGATGAAGACAGCCACGAAACGATGGCGAAGGTGCCCGAAGAGAAGAAGCAAAAAGTGGTGAACAGGAACAGGAAGCCGGAAGATGAAGCGCCGCTGAATACGGGAAAAAAGAATACAAAGCCTGCCGCTGGAAAAGCAAGGCAGGATAAGCCTGCGGCAGATACGCAGGCAGTGGTAATGACGCCTCCCGCAGAGCTGCCCGTAAAGCCGGAACAGGAAAATAAAAAAGAAGAAACAACTAAAGAAGCAGAAAGCGAGACCACCAAAGAAACGGAAGCTGTAAAAGAGCCGCAGGATGCAGCGGCACAGGAGCCTCCCGCGGATACTGCCGTTACCGCGCAAAGCAGCAACAGGCAGCAGCAGAAAAATTCAAAATGGACTGCAAACATTTCCGTCACGGCGGGAGTATCAGGTATGGGCGAAGGACTGCAGTTTATCCCCAGGAGCCTGACGACGGATAATCTGTATAACTCTCCGGGCACGGGCGGACAGCCGGGAATGGCGCCGCTGCCGCCTTCCCGTGTAGGCAACGGGTTTTCTTTTGGAGCAGGCTACATGGTGAAGCGCAACACGGGCAAGCGCCTGTCATACTCAACGGGCCTTCGCTACAACTATTACAGCACCAGCATTGCCATCGGCACACGCCACCTGGGCGATACGTCCCTACCCAGGAACACCACAGGTTATGTATCTGTAAACGTATTTTATACCAACGCCCTCGCCTCAACCTCGTTCGACGCAAGGCGGAGGATATACAGGAACCAGTACCATTTTGTTTCCCTTCCCTTTGACCTGGAGGTGAAGCTGGGTAACATTCCGCTGTATGCAACTACGGGACTTTCACTGCAATACATGGTAGCTACCAACGCCCTGGTGTACAGCCCCCGCTCCTATGTATATTATAAGGATAAGGAAGCGCTGAACCGCCTGCAGTTGTTCGGCAACATAGGACTGCATTACACCTTCTTCCAAAAGAAAAAACATCCGGTGCAGTTGGGACCGCACCTGAGCTACGGATTGGGAATGCTGGAAAAGCAAAACCGATCCTACCTTTTTACGGCAGGCATCACGGCACGCATGGCGCTGGGTAAAAAAAGAATCTAAGCAAGCAACGCACACAACACATCGCTTGTCAAAACCAAAAAATAAACCATGAGAAAGTTTCTAACAACTGCCTTATTCCTGAGCGTCCTGTTCTTCCTGCAGGGCTGTGTGAAGGACAACTGCGATCAAATGCTTACTTATACTTTCTTTCGTCCTGTTTACAAAACAAAGACCGAAGTAAGGAACAACATCAGGAGCAATGCTCCGCGCCAGGTGGAAAGGCCCGGCAAGTTGTACATCCGCGGCAACTACATTTTCCTCACTGAAATAGACAGGGGCATCCACGTTATCGACAATGCCAATCCTGCCGATCCCCACAACGTAGCTTTTATTGATATTCCCGGTAATATGGACATGGCCGTAAAAGGCAACACTCTTTATGCCGACCTGTACACCGACCTGGTAGCATTGGACATTACCAATCCCTCCGGCGTAAAGCTGGAGCATGTGGAAGAAGGCGTGTTCCCGCACCGCCGCTGGGCCGGTAATTTCTGGGCCGATACCAGCAAGATCATTGCCGAGTGGGTACGGGTGGATACCACGGTAAAAGTAGACTGCTCCCGCAGGGGGGGGCTTATATTCGAGGACAGGGGCGTTCTGGCGAGCTATAGCGCCAACGGTACCGGCGGTGTTTCCGCGGCTGCTTCTCCTTACGGCATGGGCGGCTCCATGGCCCGCTTCGCCATAGTGAACGAATACCTTTACACCGTAGGACCTTACGACCTGAGCGCCTTCAACATTTCGGCCTCTAACCGGCCGCGGTTTGTAAGCAACCGGCACGTAGGCATGAGCATAGAAACCATCTATCCCTTCAAGAACAACCTCTTCATAGGATCAAGCAACGGCATGTTCATTTACAATATCAGCTCGCCGGGCAATCCCACCCTCACCGGCCAGTTCAGCCACGTAAGAAGCTGCGACCCCGTGATAGCCGATGACACCCATGCTTATGTAACGCTTCGCTCGGGCACCACCTGCCAAGGCTTTACCAACCAGATGGAAGTGCTGAAGCTGAATAACCTCACAAATCCCAGCCTGGTAAAAACCTACCAGCTTACCAACCCGCACGGTCTTTCCAAAGACGGCAACACCCTGTTCATCTGCGACGGCCGCGACGGCCTGAAGGTCTACAATGCCGCCAACGTGGAGAACCTGCAATTGCTCAACACCATCAGCGGTATCGAAACCTACGACGTGATTGCCTTTAATAACGTAGCCATCGTTGTAGCAAAGTACGGCCTGTACCAGTATGACTATTCCAATCTTTCCAACATACGCCTGCTGAGTAAGATCACTGTTAACAGGTAGAAGGTAAAAGGTGGGAGGTAAAGGCAGGAGGAATTGAAATTAGGTTTCGGTCATCGGTTATCGGTCATCGTTCATCGTTCATCGGTCATCGGTCATCGGTCATCGGTTATCGTTCATCGGTCCTCGGTCCCCAAAAAGTCTAAACTATATGAAAAGAAATCATCTGGTGCTATTGATGCTCCTGATGCTGCAGCTTGCCGCTTCAGCGCAGGACAGCGCCCGGGCAGAAAATAAAATCCGCTTCCGTTCCTTCAACTCCACCGGGCTGATTGCCGGCGCAACGGACGAGGAGTTCCTGCTGCAGTCGGTAAACGGGTTCAGGAAAGACAGGCTGTTTGCAGGCATAGGTGTGGGCATCGATTACTACCACCAGCGGTCCGTACCTGTTTTTCTTGAGCTGCGCCGGTTCTTCTCCCCGCAGCCATCATCGGCCTTCGTGTATGCCGGTGGCGGTTGGAACCTGGTATGGAAGGAAGACAGGGGCGATGAAGGATTGTACACGTCAAGCTATGGCAACGGCTTCTATTTCGACCTGGGCCTAGGTTATACCTTCAGCGTGAGCGGACGGGAAGCCTTTGTGCTGAGCGCCGGTTACAGCGGGAAGAGCTATTCAGCCAGGATACAGACGCCTCAATACTGCCCCGGCGGCAATTGCCAGCCCAGGGCGGAAGACTCTGATTATAAGCTCACACGCATTGTGCTCAAGGCAGGCATCGTTATTCCGTAGGCCTGCGGAGAAAGCTGATGTTTCTTTGAATGCCTTTATATTTTGAACGACTGAGCGGGGAATGCCTGAAGATCTTGCGGAACATTTCCTCGCTCAGTTCTTCCCACTCCCTTGTTCCCAGGTTGAGCAGTTCGGGCAGGGGCGTAAAGCCTTCTTCCGTGGCCGGGCGGCTAAAGCGGTTCCAGGGACATACATCCTGGCATATATCACACCCGAACATCCAGTTATCGAAACGGCCCTTCATCTCACTGGGAATTATTTCGTCCTTCAGCTCAATCGTAAAATAGGAAATGCACTTGCTGCCGTTTACCTGCCTGCCGGGAAGTATGGCCTCTGTAGGACAGGCATCAATACACCGTGTGCAGCTTCCGCAGAAGTCCTTTGCAAAGGGATCGTCATACTCCAGCTCCACGTCGGTAATAAGAGTGGCTATGAAGAAGAAAGAGCCTGCTCCTTTATTGATGATATTCCCGTTCTTGCCCACCCATCCCAGCCCGCTCCGCATGGCCCAGCTTCTTTCCAGCACGGGCGCCGAATCAACGAACCCGCGTCCGTTGAACTGTCCTATCTGCGCCTGCAGCTCCGCTATCATCTGCCTCAGGTGCGATTTGATGACGGTGTGGTAGTCTTGCCCGTAAGCGTACTTGGATATCTTGTACTCGCCGCCGAGTGTTTGGGAAGGATAATAATTCTTGAGCAGGGTGATGACCGAACGTGCGCCGGGCACCAGTTTGGTGGGGTCCACGCGCAGCTCGAAATGATTTTCCATGTACTTCATGCCGCCGTGCATACCCTGGCTGAGCCATTGCTCCAGCCGGCGGGCGTCCTCATCGAGGGGCTGCGCCAGGGCAATGCCGCAATAGTCGAAGCCGTGGGCC
>DASWNB010000330.1:0-4987 GCA_036399455.1 Flavisolibacter sp.
CGTCGTGAACGTGATGGCGGCCGGTGAGCTTTACTTTGTGAATGATCGCCAAAGCACGTAACTGCGCGGCGCTCACAGTGGGGCTCATAGTTTTGACAATACGGTTTACCATAGGGGGTGGCTTGATTCAAAAGAGAATCCTTATAAACATAAAAAACTTTTGTTAAAATAGTATTGTTCCGCTCGATTTATTTTGTGCACATTGTACAAGTACTTGTCCAGCAACGGTTTTTACGTAGAAAAACACCGAAGAGAAGCTGTTGGCCAATAGCTGTTGGCTGTTAGCAGGTCAGGGAAGTGAAAGGTCCTTCGCAAAAAGGATAAATAAGGTATAATACGTCCACCCGATCGCTTTCAGTTATCGGTTATCAGTCATCTGTTAACGGTTATCGGTTATCGGTTAACGGTTATCGTTCATCCTTTCTCCTCACATTCAACCGGTAGCGCAGGATTACATCGTCGTTATAGAGGATGTGGAGCCAGTTGGGGGTGTCGGAGTCAACGATGTAAGTGTATTGTAGTTTACCAGGACTTACGAGGGGGCCGGGCTTCAGGAAAACCCATGAGGAAGACCAGGTGAGCATGGAAGAATCAAAGAAGGGATCGGGGCTGATGCGGCGGTCACGCTCCGTGTTACGGGCTTCCAGCACAATGCGGACGGTATCGCCAACGGCTGCATCGATTACTCCCTTGGCCGGAAAGTAGGAACTGATGCTGTACTTGACAAATGATTTATGGCGGAAAGGCGTGTGGTGGAATTCGCGAACGGCGGGCGGGTCCTGCAGGAGTGACCAGCGCAGTTCCTCGGGGTAGTGCGTACTGATAAGCTGCTCCGGCGGGGTGAGAAAGTAATGATCGTCGTAATGCCTTATGAACTCGTCGCCGTAGGTTACATATCCGCTGGCCCAGGTGGCATCCAGCAGGTACCAGTTACCATCGATGCGCACTGCGTTCCAGGTATGGTTGACGTTGAATTTACTGCCTATACCTGTCCTGGCATACCCCGATACCACCTCGGCGGTGATGCCCGAATAAGTGCAAAGTGTCTTGAACAGGCGGGCAAAGCCTTCGCATACCGCTACTTTCCTGCGCCAAACCTGGTAAGCAGTCATCTCATCACCCGATCTCCATTCCACCGTATCGGGCCATTCTTCAATTACAAAATACCTGGGCGTACGGCTGGTGCGGTAAGAAATGTTTTCTGTGATCCAGCGGAAGATGGCTCTTACTTTTTCCACCTCGGTCTTATAGCCGCCGGTGAGCTTGCGTGCCAGGCTGTCCAGCGTAGGCGCTTCCACTGAAGCCGACTGCCAGTCTACATAGCTGAAATCCATCCGCGGCTTCTGCCCGAAAGCAGTCCCCGCCAACCCCAGGAATAACAGCAATATAAGCACCCGCCCTTTCATGTATACGTACTGCAAGTTCTGATTTCCCCGGGAAAAGGAAAGGAATTTAACAATAAAAAGGCTGATGGCCATTGGCTGATAGCTGTTAGCCGATGCTCGCAGGAAGGAAGATGATTAAATAAAAATGAGATGTATTTCGCTTTCAGGATCGGCTGGTAGCCATCAGCTATCAGCCGACAGCTTCCCTAAAAACGCTCATATCTCGCCCTTATAAAATTGAACACCCCGTAGCAGACCAGGCCAAAGGCTACTGCGCCGAGAAGATAGGAGCCGAAGGACCATTGCTCGAGGAAGGCGAAGGCTTTGCCGGTATCGCCTGCTTCGCCGGCATTGGTGTGAAGGGCGGCCTTGGCAAGAAGGGTGGCGATGAGCAGCCACACGATGCCTTTGGCCAGGTAGCCTATCCTGCCCGAAACCAGCAGGAGGCGTGAAGTGGAATCGTGCGCCGATAGCCCCTCCACATGCTTTTTATAGTGGCCGGAAAGACCGTAATAAGCCTGGTAAATGCCCACACCGGCTATGATCAGCGCCACAAGACCTAATAATGCGGGCCCGAAAGGTTTGTCGAGCAGTTGGCTGGCCAGGTTCTGCTGGCTGTCACCGCCGGAGCCTTTCTGGTGGAAGAGCGCCATCTTGCCGGCATAAATGGCCAGCAGCAGGTAGGCGATGCCGCTAAGAAGATAGACTGCCCGGGTTCCGAGCCCTTTGGCTGAATTGCCCTTGTGCTCCTTGTCGGAAAAAGCCTGTATGCCCCGCCAGATGCAATAGCAGAGGAGTCCCAGCGCCAGTATGCCCAGGGCGGTCCGCCCGCCTGCCTGCTCTACGAAGGAGAAAATGCCTGATTTGTTCACTTCACCGCCGCCGCCGCCCAGCTCAAAGGCTCCGATAAAGGCCATTACCCCTGTAATGCAGTAGACGATGCCCTTAGACACCAATCCTACTCTTCCAAAACGGGGATACAACCCGTGGTTATTTCCTGTCATGTATTCTCATCCTTAAAAAAACGTACCATGAGGGTGGGAAAGGCAAAAGGCAGAAGGCAGAAGGTCCTTAGGTGCAGTCAGTCTTGCAGGGTGTACGGCCGTTTGGGATGAAAATATTCAATAATTCAACGCTCAATGCTCAATTTTCAAGTGTGCCGCTGAATTGGAAAGCACTTGAATATTGAGCATTGATTATTGAAAATTTTTCTATTACGATGGCTGCGCGTCCTGGAAAGACTGACTGCCTCTTAAGGGCCTTTTGCCTTCTACCCTCCGCCTTCTACCCTTTATAGTCGCCACTCATATAACATTTCATCAATCTTAACAGTGGTGAAAAGACATTCCCGTGACGATTTAATGTAGTTTGGCGCTTTAACCAAACCAACCGATGAAACGGATCTTTTCTCTTACCCTGTTGCTGCTGGCGGCTGCATTCTGCTTCAGCCAGGATAGCCTGAAGCGGATGCCTGCTGTAAGAACCGCTCTCCCTGTCAAGATCGACGGAGAACTAAATGACGAGGCCTGGAAAGCAGCGCCGGTATTCACCAATTTCGTAGAGCAACGGCCCGCCTTCGGCCAGGGTGAAAATGAAAGCACAAAAACCGAAGTTTACCTCCTTTACGATGACGAAGCTATCTACGTGGGCGGCTTCTGCCACGAGCTGAGCCGCGACAGCATCTCAACCGAGCTGCTGGGACGCGACATGATCGGCGTGAACGATTTCGTGGGCGTCATCTTCGATACATACCTCGATAAGATCAACGGCTCGGGCTATTTTGTTACCGCCCTGGGCGAGCAGTTCGACGTAAAATATTCTCTCGGTAACGAGGACGGCAGTTGGAACAGTGTTTACCAGACCAGCACCAAGATCCGCAGCGACGGCTGGACCTTTGAAATGCGCATCCCCTACTCCGCCATCCGCTTCAGCAAGGAACAAGTGCAGAACTGGGGATTGCACATCCTGCGCAGGAGAAGCAAAACAGGCGAGCAGTTCTCCTGGAGCCCCATCGACCCGCAGAAGTTCGGCCTTATGAACCAGGCAGGCGTATGGGCAGGCATCACGGATATAAAATCGCCTCTCAGGCTTTCGTTCTCCCCCTATTTCTCTACTTATGTAAATAACGACCCTACGCTGGCATCCAATAAATGGGACGCTTCCGTGAATGGCGGTATGGACGTGAAATACGGCATCAGCAAGGGCTTTACGCTCGATATGACGCTGATACCGGATTTCGGGCAGGTGCAGAGCGACAACCAGGTGCTGAACCTCTCCCCCTTTGAAGTGCGCTTTAACGAAAACCGCAGCTTCTTTAACGAGGGCACGGAACTGTTCAACAAGGGCAACTTCTTTTACAGCCGCCGCATCGGCGGAGTGCCCCTGCACTATGGCGATGTATGGTCGAACCTGTCGCCGGGTGAAACGGTGGTACGCAATCCTTCAGAAACAAAGCTCATTAACGCTACCAAGATCAGCGGCCGCACACCGGGCAACCTGGGCATCGGATTTTTCAATGCCATCACCAATCCTTCCTATGCTACAGTGGAGAACAGCGCCAAGGAGCAGCACAAGGTGGAAACCGCTCCTCTTACCAACTATAATGTAATTGTGCTGGACCAGGCACTGAAGAATAACTCCAGCCTCACCTTCGTAAACACCAACGTGATGCGCAGCGGCTCGGATTACGACGCCAACGTGGCCGCCTTCCTGTTTGACATCTATGACAAGAAGGTGGACTGGAACGTGTGGGGCAAGGCGGCAGTGAGCCAGTTGTTCAGCTACGAAGGGCCTGGCAAGACCACTTCGGGGTTGCACTACAATATGAACCTGGGCAAATTCCGCGGTCCTTTCAACTTCGACATACACCAGTTTGCAGCGGATGAAAAATACCAGCAGAACGACCTGGGGTATTTCACCAACAACAACTACCTGGAGCACGGCTTCTGGACAGGTTACAAATGGACAAAGCCAAAGGGTTTCTACAACAACCTTTATCTCAACCTCCGCGGCAACCTTTCGCACCTGTGGAGGGCCATCAACCCTATTTACAGCAAGTACCAGTACCTGAATTTCAACGCCAACGCAAACGGCCAGTTGAAAAACCTTTGGAACTACGGCGTTACCGCCGATTACAGGGCCGAACAGCAGGACTTTTACGAGCCAAGGCTGGAAGGCTGGATGGCGAAGAAGCCCTGGAGCTGGATGGCCGGCTTCTGGTTCGGCACCAACCGCGCCAAGAAATACTCCGCATCGGTGGACTTCTACCGCCGCAGCTCGCCCAAGTTCGAGAGCAAGCTTTATGAAATAGCCGTGAACAACACTTACCGCTTTAACGACCGTCTGTCTACGGGACTATCCAGCTACATGGAGTTCTTCAACCGCGACCTGGGCTTTGCCTATGTAAATACCACGTTCCCGGAGAACATCGTGTTTGGCCTGCGGAACCGCCGCACCGCGGAAAATGTTCTGTCCGTGAAGTACAACTTCAACATCAAGATGGGTCTTACCTTCCGTGCAAGGCACTACTGGAGCAAGGTGGAATACAGCCGCTTCTTTACGCTGAAGCGCGATGGCTATTACGAGGACCTGGCTACTCCCAC
>DASWNB010000331.1:0-2853 GCA_036399455.1 Flavisolibacter sp.
GGACGCATATCGTAGCCACTTACGATGGCGCTACTTCTACCTACAGGGCGTACCAGAATTCGGTAAAGGCTTTTGAAACCCAGCCGCAGGCCGGTCCAACGGGCCCCGGCCTCGGCGACCTGAATTTCATCACTCCCGGCCGTCTCATCTTTGGTACATGGAAGCAGAAGATAGGGGCCCCCGGCGACTCCTGGATGCAGAACTACAAGGGAGGGCTGGACGAATTCAGGATCTACAATAAGGCGCTCACCGATCTTGAGATCAGCGCGCTTTACCAACTGGAGAAAAGAGGAACCTAAACATCAATCAACAGGGCCTGCCGGGCACCCGGCAGGCCCTTCCTTAACTGTATGAAAAGACTTGTGATACTGGCACTGGCCGCTCTTACTTTCGGCTGCAGTAAAAAAGAGGGCTCTCCCACGCCTCCTGTTCCGCAGGAAAATTTTGGGGTGAAATTTATTACTATTAACGGCATCGCCGTAAGCGGCACACCCGATAGTGTTGATTACTCACCGCTCATTAAGATCAGCTTCACCGCACCCGTGAACCGCGGCACCGCAACGGGCATCCTGCTCAACACTTCAGGCGGCGCTTCGGTAAGCTATACGGCCGGCTTCGAAAACAACGACAGCACGGTTACCGTACGTCCTTCATCACCGCTGGCTTCCATTACCAGATACAATCTTACCGTATCCACCAGCGTAACATCAAAAAACAATAAAAGCCTGCAGGCTTCTGCTACAGCATCTTTTATTACTGCCATCAACCCCTCCGATAAATTCCCGCGCATTACTGATAACGAACTTCTTGACCTGGTGCAACGCCAGACATTCAAATACTTCTGGGACTTTGCGCATCCTGTTTCCGGCCTGGCCCGCGAACGCAACACCTCCGGCGATTTGGTTACTTCGGGCGGCAGCGGCTTTGGTATCATGTCCATCATTACCGGCATCCACCGCCAGTTCATCTCCCGTGCCGAGGGAAGGGCAAGGATGCAAAAAATTGTAGGCTTTCTCAAAAACAATGCGCAGCGCTTTCACGGCGCTTTCCCGCACTGGCTCAACGGCAGCACGGGCGCAGTGATCCCTTTCAGCACAAAAGACAATGGCGCCGACCTGGTGGAAACCTCCTATCTCATGCAGGGCCTTCTGGCGGCAAGGCAATACTTTGATGGAAGCGATGCAGTTGAAACAACGCTGCGCAACGACATCAACACGCTCTGGAACGAAGTGGAATGGAGCCGCTTCCGCCGCAACGGCGAGAACGTTCTGTACTGGCACTGGAGCCCCAACTACTTCTGGGAAATGAACCATCCGATCCGCGGCTGGAACGAATGTCTCATCACCTATGTGCTGGCGGCTTCATCAACCACTCACTCCATCCCAAAAATAGTTTACGACAACGGCTGGGCGCAGAACGGGGCCATGCGCAACAACGGCAGCTTCTTCGGCTACAACCTTCCGTTAGGTCCCCCCTACGGCGGACCACTCTTCTTTGCACATTATTCATTCCTTGGCATCAACCCGAATAACCTCACCGATACTTATGCTAACTATTGGGAGCAGAACAGGAACCACACGCTTATCAACTATACGTACTGCAAAAACAACCCCAGGGGGCATACGGGCTACAGCGATTCCTGCTGGGGCCTTACTGCCAGCGACGACCACCTCACAGGCTACATGGCGCATGAGCCTATGAACGACAACGGCGTGATTGCGCCAACGGCGGCACTGTCATCCTTTCCCTACACTCCAGCGGAGTCCATGCAGGCACTCAAATATTTTTATTACAAGCTGGGCGACCGGATGTGGAAAGAATACGGATTCATTGATGCGTTCTCCATAAAGGATGCGTGGTTTGCCGAATCTTTCCTTGCCATCGACCAGGGACCCATCATAGTGATGATAGAGAACTACCGCAGCGGCCTGCTCTGGAACCTGTTCATGAGCTGTCCTGAAGTAAAGGCCGGCATGCGCAATCTTGGTTTTCAAAGTCCGCATTTATAACTAAAAGAATATTGTAAATGACTCGATGTTCTATTAGCCCCAAAGAACGCACTTGTCCCGCAGCAGGCGGGAAAGAAGCGCAGAGAAGCGCAAAGAAAACTCAATATTCCTTCGCGCACCTTCGCGTCCTCGTGTCTTTGTGGTTCCTCATTGCATTTGCCTGCGCCTGCGATGCGCAGAAAAAAACGGCGGAGAAAAAAACCGGCGGCATTCCCGTTACCGGTGTGGTGAAGGGTCTTTCAGATTCCGCACTGCTGGACCTGGTACAGAAGCAGACCTTCCGTTACTTCTGGGACTTTGCGCATCCCATTTCGGGCCTTGCCCGCGAACGCAGCAACAGGGCTTACGACTACGGTTGGGAAACTACCACTACCGGCGGCACGGGCTTTGGCATCATGGCTCTTGTTGTAGCGGTGGAGCGGGGATGGATAGGAAGAGATACGGCCGTAAGCCACCTGCTGAAGATGGTGAAGTTCCTGGCCAAAGCCGACAAATACCACGGCGTGTTCCCGCACTGGCTAAACGGCGAAACCGGCAAGGTGATCCCCTTCAGCTCAAAAGATGATGGCGGCGACCTTGTGGAAACCTCTTACCTGATGCAGGGACTGCTGACCGCAAGGCAATACTTCAAGGCAGATAATGACCGGGAGAATGAGTTGCGCAACCGCATCACCTGGATGTGGAGCGAGGTGGAGTGGGACTGGCATACACGGGGCGGTATTTCCGTACTGTACTGGCACTGGAGCCCCAACAACGGCTGGAGCATGAACCACGAGGTAAGGGGCTGGAACGAATGCCTCATCACCTACGTGCTGGCTGCTTCTTCGCCGCGCTACTCCATCGG
>DASWNB010000332.1:0-2291 GCA_036399455.1 Flavisolibacter sp.
TCTTTCCCTGGTTGGTGTGATTGTTTACCTGTTTGCGCCGCAGTTAGTGGCTTTCTTTGTTCCCGAAGACCCGGCAGTGATCAGGGGTGGTTCCGTATTTCTTAGAACGATGTGCCTTAGCTGGGGCTTCCTGGGTATGCAGATGAGCCTTGCCGGTGTAATCCGGGCTTCGGGTAATATGGTGATAGTGATGGTGCTTACGCTGATCTCGCAATGGGTACTCCAGTTCCCGCTGGCTTACGTGCTTTCGCACAAGGCAGGGCTGGGAGAAAGAGGCATCTGGATGGCTTTCCCGATCGCCAACATCACCATTGCACTCGTCACGATAGGCGTTTATGCAAAAGGCAATTGGAAGAAAAGGCGGATAACCGATGAAGAGGAGGGGCTTGCGGAAAAGGTAACGGAAGAGACTTTAATTGATGAGGGTATACACGGAAGGCCGTGAAGATGATAGGCGATAAGAGACCACCGATGACCGAGGGAGTCCACAGTCCATAGACAAGATTTTAGATGTAAGAACTCTTTCCTTTGCGTCTCTTTGCGGTGCTTTGCGTTCTCTGCGGTTAATTCTTCGTGACCGCTTCAAAAGGAGATGCAGGTAAACCGGCTTTGTTGTAAAGATTGGCGCTTTCGGGGTTATCGGCCCAGGCATAACGTACAACCACGGGATCGGGAACGGCATCACTCCACACGATAACTTTGTTCCCTTTTATCTGAGCATTGGCCCACACGAATTTCCTGTCGCTTCCGGCTATAGCAAAATGCTTTAATTCACCGCCGTCTTTTGAAACCAAACCTCCACCTATATCGGAAAAGCGAATCACGAGTTTATTCCTTTTCTTTTTTACGGAACGGTACAGCGGCCCTGAAGCCACTACCTTGTCTTTATAGGCAACAGCCCTGGCCTGGAGCGCCAGCCGCCTGCCTACGTCCAGCTTATTCAGTGGGTGGAGGTCATTCCATTCTCCAACGTCGATGGTTACAGCCATGCCGGTATGCGGCACCTGGAGTGTTTGGAGTTGCGCCTGGCGGAGCTGCGCCCAGTTGCTTTCGGTGGGAGTGGAGCGTGCCTCCGTGAAGTTGGGCAACTGCACAAGAAGAAAGGGAAGGCTTTCGCGGTTCCATTGCTTGCGCCAGTCGGCAATGAGCGCCTTCATCAGCGAAGCATAATCATGCGGACGCTCCGCGTTTGTTTCGCCCTGGTACCAGAGCACGCCCTTGATGGAATAGTTGGTGAGTGGCGCGATCATGGCATTGAACAAACCCAGGGGCTTCCACCGGACGGTGGTTGAGCCGGGAGCAGGCTGCATCCTGGCGCCCAACCGGTATTTCCAGCTTCCCTTCAGGTCCACGGTACGGCTGTCTATGCGCAGTTCGTAAGGCTTGTCTTTTACAAATCCCCCGTTGCCGGAGCGGTTGATGATCCTGATAGCAATCACGTTCCTCCCTTCCTTCAAAACTCCGGCAGGCACCGTGTAGCGCCGGGGCGGGTATTGATACGATGTAGTTCCCACGAACCTGCCGTTAATGAAAACCGAATCAACATCTACAATAGCGCCCAGGAGAATTTCAGCAGGCCGGCCAATCAAATCCTTTGAAAGATCAACGTCTTTCCTGAACCACACTGCTCCGTTCACCCTTCCCAATTTTTCGTCTTTCCAAAAACCGGGTACATTCATTTGCTCCCAGTTGCTGTCGTCAAGCCCCGGGTTGGTCCAGCCGTTCTTTAACCCTTCATCCGTGCTGTTCAGCAACTGGAGCCATTCGTTCTGCGCCTTGCGGTCCGCGGCTTCTATCCTGTTGATGAGTGACTGGTCCCTGTATTTCTGCGCTTCGCTTAAATAGGCCGGGAACTGTTTCAGCGCCTCTTCGCTCATCCAGGATTCGGCGGCAGAGCCGCCATGAGCGGCATTGATCAGCCCAATGGGTACTTTGTATGCCCGGTAAAGATCATCGGCAAAGAAATAGCCCACGGCGGAAAACTTCAGGATGTTTTCAGGCGTAGCGGTGAGCCATTGCCCGCCGGGCAGGTCCTGCCTTGGCCCCTGGAAGTCGTAGTGGTCGGGAACTTCAAACTGGCGGATGTTTGTATTGTTTGTATTGGCGGCTACATCGGGGTATTTATACTTTGCCCTGTCGAAGGTCAGCTCGATGTTCGACTGGCCGCTGCACAGCCATACATCTCCAAACAGGATGTTCTTTACCGTTATCGAGTTGCTGCCGGTAAAGAGCATCTCGTAAGGCCCGCCGGCATCCTGCGGCGGCAACTGGATGATCCATTTGCCGGAGCT
>DASWNB010000333.1:0-4588 GCA_036399455.1 Flavisolibacter sp.
GCTGATATTTACTACGCTCACTTCAGCGGAAATCTTGCAGGCTCCAACCTGGATGCGGGTTCGCCTGTATTCGAGGCCAGGACCAACAATACTTTCACCATTCCCGGCGGATGGACAGCGGAGCTTAACGGCATCTTCTCCAGCGGCGGACGTTATGGCTTTATGGTGTCCAAGCCTCAATGGGGTGTATCAACAGGCGTACAGAAAACCGCTTTCAAAGGCAAGGGTACCATACGCTTCAACGTGTCGGATATTTTCTGGACCAACCGCCCCCGTGCCACCATCACTTACGAGGGTGTGTACGTGGAGAACTGGCATGCTTTCCGCGAAACCCGCGTGGCTAACCTCAGCTTCACCTACCGCTTTGGTAACAGCAAAGTGCAGGCAGCACGCAGGAGAGCAACGGCTTCTGAAGAAGAAAGAAGAAGAGCGGGAGGCCAGTAAGGGAATTTGGAATTGGGGATTAGGAATTAGGAGTCCCTGGTTGCAAGGCCGCTTACAGGTTAATCCCTCGTGCATATTCAATATTCAATGTTCAATGCTCAATTTTCAAGGATGTTTCCCGAACAGGAACGCACTTGAAAATTGGGCATTGTTCGTTTAAATATTGACTTTAAAAGACAATACCCAACGCCCTCTCCCCAATTCCTAATCCCAAATTCCTAATTCCTATTCTTCCCCCTGGTGCTGTCTCTGAAGCTCAGGCCTTGGTGAAGAAGGACGGACAGCGCTACCGTAATGAAACACCGGGCATAACAAACCGGAAACAAAAAACCGGGAACCAGAAACCGTCCCCGCCTTAACTTCGTTATGGCATGACGATTAATACGCAACAGAAGATCATCATCATCACCGCACCATCGGGGGCGGGAAAGACAAGCATCACACGCTTTTTGCTGAACACCTTTCCGCAAAAGCTGGCTTTCTCCGTGTCGGCGGCTACCCGCAAGCCCAGGGGCGAGGAAAGGGATGGGAAAGATTATTATTTCATCTCCGAGGAAGAGTTCACCAACAAGATCCAGCACGAGGAGTTCATAGAGTGGGAGATGGTGTATGAAGGCAAGTATTACGGCACCCTCAAGTCAGAGCTCCAGCGCATCTGGGCTATGGGCAAGGTGCCGCTGCTGGACATTGACGTAAAGGGCGCCATCCACGTACAGCAGCAGTTCCCCGAAACCACCCTTTCCATCTTCATCGAGCCGCCCAGCATAGATGAGCTGAAAAGAAGGCTTACTTCCCGTGGCACCGAGAACCAGGACTCCCTTCAGGCCCGCATCAACAAGGCCGCCTATGAAATCTCTTTCAAGCAATCCTTCCACCAGGTCATCCTGAACAGCAACCTTGAAAAGGCCTGCCAGGAAGCGAAGCAGATCGTGGAGGAATTTATCGGAGAAGCTGATAGCTGATAGCTGTTGGCTGTTGGCTTGTACTCGTTCAGCCTATAAGCTTTATCTGCTATTCATCATTTGGCGCAGGTTCTCCTTGGCCGATAGCTGTTGTGCTAACAGCCAACAGCTATCGGCCAACAGCCTTCCTCTTTAACCTAACTTACTTATCTTTATTCCAATGATAGCCGCACACACGCTTGTATGGTTTATTGTGACCCTGCTGATGATGGGATTCTTTGCCGGTGTTGAGATGGCTTTTTACAGCGCCAACCGCTTTGGCATTGAGCTCAGGAAAAAGCAGGGTAAGCTGGGCGGGATCATTCTCTCCCGCTTTGTTGAGCATCCCGAAATCTTCCTGGGTACCACGCTGCTGGGCTTTACCACCTTCCTGGTGTGGTTCGTGTTGCTTTTCGGATACATTACACAACCCATGTGGCAGTTCTTCGGGCTGCTTGCAGACCAGTACGCTATTCTTCGGCTTATCCTTGACATTATACTGGCCGCCTTTATCGTGCTCATATTTGCAGAGTTCATCCCGCGTGCCATCTTCAGGGCCCGGAGCAATTTCCTGCTTTCCCGCCTGGTATTGCTCATTAATATCTTTCACCAGATACTTCAGCCGCTGGCCAGCCTCTTTATCAGCATGTCGCACTGGATACTGAAATACATTTTCAGTGTACGGGTGAATGAGAAGAAAGAAGCTTTCGCGCAAAGCAACCTGGAAACCCTGTTCCAGCAAAGCAACGAGAACGATTTTGAATCGCAGGAAGTCAATACCGAGTATTTCGATAATGCACTGAACCTTGCCAAGACAAAAACCCGGCAGTTCCTCATCCCCCGTAAGGAAGTCATAGGCGTAGAGCTGAGCTGTACCATCGGCGCCGTGCGCCAGAAATTCATCGAAACCAAGCTGAGCAAGCTGGTAGTGTACGAGCAGAACATCGACAACATCGTGGGTTATGTTCACCAGCTTGACCTCTTCAAGAACCCTGAAAGCCTCCAGGCCATCCTTCACACCATACCCGCCGTACCGGAAACCATGAGCGCCACTGACCTTATCTCCAAGCTCACCCGTGAAAGGAAGAGCATAGCATGGGTTGTGGATGAGTTTGGCGGAACCGCAGGTATCGTTACCATGGAAGATGTGCTGGAAGAGATTTTCGGGGAGATACAGGACGAGTATGACAGCGAAGAATTCGTGGAGAAGCGTCTTTCGGAGAATGAATATATTTTTTCAGGAAGGCTGGAACTCGATTACCTCGCCAAGAAATACGAGCTCGACTTTCCCGACGACGAATCAGAAACTCTTTCCGGCTATATTATCAATCACCACGAAACCATCCCCAGGCAACGCGAAAGGATCATCGTGGACGACTACGAGTTTGATATTCTCAACGTTAGCGACACCCGCATAGAAATGGTCAAGCTGAAAGTTCTTAAATAAATCCTAACAATAACCCTATTCATCCCTAAAATCCTTCGCTTGACCGTTCTTACCTCTTACGGTAACGAATTCCTACTTAACATTGTAGCCGACAAAAACCGAATATGACTAAAACCCTTGTACTTTCCCTTTCGTGCCTGCTGGCCGTAGCTTCCGGCTTCGCCCAGGACAAGACGAAAGGCGCCCCGGCAACGTCTCCTACAACTGCCGACTCCGCCTCTAAATTTAAAAAACCAGCTCCCGGTATCACCGACAAAGTAAAAAGCAGCAAGAAATCCGATGGCCTGTTCACTGTTTACCAGGATACAGCCTCCGGCACAGTGCAGCTTTACGTGAAAAAGAACCAGCTGGGCCAGGAGTATATCTACCAGAGCTTCTCCATCAACGGTCCTACTTCACTGTACCTGAACCAGAGCATGCACCGCTCCAACTTTACCTTCAGGGTCCAGAAGTCGTTTGACCGCCTGGAATTCTCCCGCGTAAACAATGCCTTCTGGTACGATCCCAAGAACCCCGTGAGCAAGTCAAAGGATGTTGACAAGCCCGAAGCGGTGTTCCTGGTGGAAAAGATCTCCGGAGAAGATTCCTCAGGTTACCTCATCAATGCCGACGCGCTGTTCATCAGCGAAAAGCTTGACCCTGTCAAGCCCGTATCGGCTCCCAGCCTGTTCAGCTTCCCCACTTTTAACCTGGGTAGCCTGAACACCTCCAAATCAAAATACCATGCTGTAAAGTCTTTCCCTACCAATACAGACGTGGTGGTGGACCTGGCTTATGACAACCCCATGGCCTTTGTGGCCGGCGGACGCGACATCACCGATGCCCGTTACGTAAGGGTACGCATGCAGCACAGCTTCATAGAGCTTCCGAAAAACAACGGCTTCGAGCCCCGCAGGGACGATCCCCGCGTAGGATTCTTTACCCAGCAGGTGACGGACCAGACCAGCATCTCTCCCGTTCCCTACCGCGATGTGATCAACCGCTGGAACCTGGTGAAGAAAGATCCTTCCGCTGCCATCAGCGAGCCCGTGGAGCCGATCGTTTTCTGGATTGAGAACACTACTCCGCACGAATACCGCAAGACCATCATGGAAGCAGGCAACAAGTGGAACGCAGCCTTTGAAAAGGCAGGCTTCCGCAATGCCGTCCAGATGAAGATGATGCCCGACGATGCCGACTGGGATCCTTCTGATATCCGTTACAACGTTATCCGTTGGGTATCCTCCGCCAATCCTCCTTACGGAGCCATCGGGCCCTCTTTTGTGAATCCCAAGACAGGACAGATACTCGGCGCCGATATTACAATTGAATGGTATACCGGCAGCGCTACGCCTATCCTCGACGAGCTGGCCAATGGCAAGACTTCCACGGCACCCCTGCAGTTCCCCGGCATGGAAATGAACCATCACGTTACCTGCACCATGGCTTCCGAACTGAAGCAGCAGCTTACTACCGGCATGACCGTCCTGGATGTCAGCGGCGCCGGTGAAAGCGAAATGTCCGAAATGCACCAGCAGTTCCTTACCTACCTTATCATGCACGAGATGGGTCACACGCTCGGCCTCTCCCACAACATGAAGAGCAGCCAGATGTGGTCACCCGCGCAGATCCACAACAAGGAGCTGACACGTAAATACGGCCTTATCGGCTCTGTAATGGACTACCCTTCCATCAACATTTCACTGGACAAGAGCAAGCAGGGTGATTACTACACTACGCTGGCCGGTCCTTACGATATGTGGGCCATCGAATACGG
>DASWNB010000334.1:0-2560 GCA_036399455.1 Flavisolibacter sp.
GCAGGGGCTTGTCCTTATAGTAAAAAGGCGTGGCAAAGGGGTTGCGGCTTTTCTCCATATATACCCTGTTGGCTTTGAAGAGGCTTACATGCGGCTGCGTATAGCCGTAAGCCAGCGGGTGGCTGCGGTCGATTTCTGCACGGAAGATGGCGCCGCTCATCTGCTGTGCTCCTTCCAGTTGCTCACGGTCGGTATACGACAGTATTTTGGCGCTGTCCACTGCGGGACGGATGCGCCTGAGCGTTACGCCGCTGATGCCGTTCTGCGAAGCCCAGCTCACGGCCTCTTCGGTCACTATGAGCGTTCCCCCGTTCTGCACCCACGCTTTCAGCTTGTCCTTGTTCAGGTCTGTATACGTGCCGCCAACCATGATGAGCGTATTGTAACGGCCCAGGTCCACACGGTTGAATACGGAAGGCTCCAGGTGCGATACGGGTATGTTGAAGCGCTGGTCCAGCAGGTGCCAGACTTCGCCTGCATCCAGGGCGTTTACGCCGGGACCCGCCAGCATGGCCACGGAAGGACGCGTCAGGGCGGCAAAGCGGCTGCTTCCCAGGTCGCTGCCGGAAGCTACGGCGCCGGAGGCAACGGAATGAATGGTTACCCCGTAGCGGTCGGCAACCCGCGTCACGAGCTCGTACACGCGGTCGGATGAAAGGCTTTGCATCTGCACGGGAATAAGGATGGTTCCATAGCCAAAGCGCCCTGCCGCTCCCATCTCGATAGGATTGGTGGCTACCTTGGTAATGAGCCCTGCCTGCTGCAATTCGTGAAGAGCGGCAGGGGCGTTGTAGTCGTTCCAGCTCATGAGGTACGCGTACGATGAGCGGCCGCCGGTCACGGTTCCCTTAGGCATCATGTCTGCCGTGTCCTTGGAGCCCAGCAGGCCGCCGTTGAATTGGGCAGCGCCCAGCTCTGCGTAAGGCAGCCCAAACGCCAGGGGCATGGTCCAGGAGGTGATGTCATAGAACAGGCTGTCCTGGTAGGTAAGCGTCTTTTCAAAAATAGCCCTGATGAGGCGGTGCTGCGGCTGGCCCGCCGGTATGATGTAGGAGCTGCCTTTCCTGAAGTCGTATCCATCCGCTTTCAGGTTGTTATTCAGGCGGTACACGTCTATCTGGTGGCGCCTGAGCATTTTTACAAAGATGGCAGTCCTGTTGGCGTCGTTATCATCGCCGAACACATAGGCTTTAACAGGCGCTGCGGCGGCTTCGGTGAGGGCGGTGCGGTAGAAATTCCTTTGCATGTCCAGCAGATCCTTGCGCAGCGCTTTGGCGGCTTCGAGGGTGGACAGCGTGGTGGTGAACTGGTTCTTTATGGTGAAGGGAAAGCGCAGGATGCCGTTGGCGGTCTGCTGGGCATGTCCCCTGGAAGATGCCTGCTCGAAGAGGATGCCGATAGCCCCGTTCACATCCGGGTAGGTAGAGCCCTTGCCGTAGTAGAAATCGTCATAATTCTCCTTAGTAAAATACAGCGATCCGATACGGTCCAGGAAGGCTGCATGAAAGGCGCCGATGCGGGCGGTCAGCTCCTGGTTTTCCTTTGGGGTCAGCGGGTTTACGCGGGAAGGCACGCCGGGCTGGAAGAAGAAGGTGGCGTTGCTGCCCTGCTCGTGGTGGTCCGTGAGGATGTTGGGCTTCCACTGGTGGAACCAGTGGAGGCGGTTCTGGCTTTCCACGTGCTGCGCAGGCAGCCAGTCGCGGTTCAGGTCGAACCAGTAGTGGTTGAAGCGCCCGCCGGGCCATACTTCGTTGAACTCCCTTGAATTGGGATCGGTAACGAGGTTTTTGCTTTTATGCTGGTTGGCCCAGGTGGAAAACCGCTGCAGGCCGTCGGGATTGAAGGAAGGATCGAAAAGAATAACTGCATTGTCCAGCAGCTCGTCTATCTGTCGGCCCCTTGCTGCGGCAAGATAATAGGCGCTGAGCAGCGAAGCATTGGCGCCGCTGGGCTCATTGCCGTGGATGGAATGGCCTATGTACAGCACCACGGGCATGTCGGCGGTATTGAGCGATGCGGAGCGTGAAGGGTCGGTCAGTTGCACGTGCTGCTGGCGTATCTGCTCCAGGTTGCGGTGGTTTTTGGGAGATGTGATGATGAGCAGTACCTGGGGGCGTCCCTCGTAGGTAAGTCCCATCATTTCCAATTTGATGCGCTCCGGTGCTGCCTTGGCGACGGCCTGCATATAATTCACCAGCCGGTCGTGGGTAACATGCCACTCACCCACTTCGTGGTAAATGATGTCTTTGGGCTTCGGCACAGCCGGGTCGTAGGTCACCGAATCGGGCAGGTAGTACCTGAGGTCCTGCGCCAGTGCAGGCAGGGTGCAAAGCAGGAGAAGGGCGAAGATCAGTTTTCTCATGCCGTCGAAATTAGGAAAAAGGCAGAAGAGTCCACGGTCCACGGTCCACAGTCCACAGACGAGTCGTTATAGAGGCCGAGTTACTTTGTTAGTGTACTGTTCTCTTTCCGTAAAAAAATTCTCAATAATCAATGCCCAATGTTCAATTCTCAAGGCGGCTCCGGATCTGGGAACCACCTGAGAATTGAACATTGAGCG
>DASWNB010000335.1:0-7440 GCA_036399455.1 Flavisolibacter sp.
TCCTTGCGTCCTGGCGGTTAATCTCTCCTCGTTCATCTCTCCTCGTTCATCGGTTATCGGTGGTCGGTCATCAAAAAAAGGGGCGCTCATAAGAACGCCCCTTTCTGCTTATAGATGGAAACAACTTAACGATTGCTGTCGCTCCGCCTGGTGCGGCGGAGATATTCTTCTTCGGATTCGTCGCTGCGGCGCTCCTGCTTTTCGAGGCGCTTCACGTCATCGGGATCGGTGAAGGATACCGGCTGGCCCAGTTCGGCTTCGCGGCGGATTGCATCCTTTTCCCTTTCTTTTGCTTTTTCCCTTGACTCCCTCAGGTCGCGTTCGCGGGCTTCTTCGCGTTCCTGCTCAAGGATGGTAGTGCCCATCACGCCGCGGCGCTTGTGCATGTTCTCTTCATTGAAATGATCGTGCTCGTAAAAGGAATCATCCGCATCGTCTGTAACTGCTGCGGTGGTATGGGTGCGTCCAAACACCTGGCTGATGTCGTACTCCACCTTCGCGCCAAGCTGGCTTTTATCGTAGCGGGGAAGAGCACGCAGTTGGAAGGGCGTTATCTGCTGAACGATCACATCATCATCTTTGGAATCCAGTTGGGCAAGGCCAATGGGGATAAGAACGGTACGCTTCTCCAGTTCCAGTTCCTTCACGTCGTGGACATCCACTACCATGTACCGCACTTTGCGGGCTTTAATGTCGAAGATGAGTTCTCGCACCTTGCCAAGCTTGCGCCTGGCGTCGTCCCTTACATCCCAACCCCTGATATCGGGCTGGCCTTTAGCTATTTCGTATCCGCTGCCGCGGAGCTCACGCAGGCGGGTGCTGGGTTTATTTGCCATAGTTTATATTTTAGAAAGCCTGTGGCTTCCGGTTAAAGAATGCTTTGTTCCTGTGACAGCTATTGCGTAGGCTGGTTGCCGCCGCCGGTGGTGGGGCTGTTGGTCTGGGCCGGTGTAGTGGCCGGTTCAGTTGTATTGTTATCACGCGTGAAGTAATAAATGACGGCTGCCGCCACAAGGATCAGGAGAATCAGTATCCAGGGGAGCGCAGATTTTTTTTTGGGTTGTACATCCAGTGTTGCCATAACTAAGGTTTGTTATGGAAACGGTATAAAAATCTATGCCAATGGAGCGGAAGAGCCCGGTAGGGGAGTTCGGGGCGGGCGGGAAGCCCTAAGCCGTAAGTCCTAAGTCGTAAGCCAGAAGCCTTCTTTGCAAAAGGCTCCGGGTCTTGCTTCCGTTGGTTAATCATTAAGGCATAAACACTTCTGGCTTACGACTTATGACTTAGGACTTGTGGCTGAGACTTCGGTTTTTAACTAGCGCTTTAGAACGGACACCGCCACGGGTTCTCCCTTCAGGTGAAACTTCACCTTGTGCAGAAGGTACTCCGTGTTGAGGGGCTTTGGCACCAGTTCTTCGGCGCCGAAGAGTACAGCTATACCCATGTTGTGGTCGTAACCGGATATGAGTATGACTTTTGTCTGGCTGCCGCGGGGCTGCATTTTCAGTTCGCCGCAAAGCCTGCGGCCATCACTGCCATTAATGTTGATATCGAGTATGATGAGGTGTGGGAGCCATACACGAAGAATGTCTTCGGCTTCGCCGATGCTGGCGGCGGTCTCCACCTCGTATCCTTCCTTGACAAGTCTTCTTTCAAGAAGCATCAGTAGGTCAAGGTCGTCATCCACAATGAGTATCCTTTTCTCTATTCTTTCCATCACTTTAGGTTTTTCAGGTCAATAATAAATCCCGCCCCTGGTGGGGCGGGATTAAAAGACTTTCAGGCGGTTAGTTTACACGTTAGCGGTTTTCAAGGTATTGGACGCCTGCGGGTTTTCAAGGATCGTGACAGTTTCATGGATGCGGATCTCAAACGGGCTTCAAAGGATGTTCGGATTATTGGAGTACGGGTTAGTTCAAAGGAAGAAGTTGACTGATATTGGATTTTGTTGGTTTTGGTTTTTCCAGGGTTGGATCTGGTTTGGTTTTTCCGGATATGGACTGATTGACGTATCAATCAACTTCTGATACAAAACTAATCCTGCAACACTTGCTGCGCAATGGCAATTTTGCCCTATTTTCTCTTTATGGATTTTACGTATTTCAATAGTTCTCCCTTAGAAAGACTACGGGGATTTCTCATAGTAGAAGTACGTGTTGGGGAAGTCATAAGTCATAAGCCCTAAGCCCTAATCCCTAATCCCCAATTCCCAATTCCTTACACCCTACACCTTACACCTTCTACCTTCTACCTTCAGCCTTACACCTCCACCTTCCACCTCTTCCATTCACAATTCACCACTCACCATTCACCCTTTCCCTCTAACTTTAAGCTACCAACGAAACCTTATGCAACAACACGATAAAGAGCAGGCGCCGGGCGGATGCCCGGGACAGCCTTCGCGAAGAAGCTTTCTTAAACGATCCACAGCACTGGTAGCCCTCGCCATGACACCGCCCCTCATCCTGAAAGCAGCGGACAGCGACGAAACCATCGCCTCGTATTTTGAAAAAGCACCCCTCCAACTGGAAGTAAACGGCATAAAGCACGACCTCAACGTGGAGCCACGCGTCACCCTGCTGGACCTGCTGCGTGAGCAGTTGGGGCTCACCGGCACCAAAAAAGGCTGCGACCACGGACAATGCGGCGCCTGCACCGTGCACGTTGATGGCAGAAGGATCAACTCCTGCCTCACCCTTGCCGTCATGCAGCAAGGGAAAAAAGTAACTACCATCGAAGGACTGGCCAAGGGCGATGAGCTACATCCCATGCAGGAAGCCTTTATAAAGCACGACGGCTTCCAGTGCGGCTACTGCACGCCGGGACAGATCATGTCCGCCGTTGCCTGCGTACGGGAAGGACACGCAGATTCCGAAGACGAGATACGCGAGTTCATGAGCGGGAACATCTGCCGCTGCGGCGCCTATCCCAACATCGTTAAAGCCATCATGGATGTAAAACAGAAAGGAGGTTCAATATGATCAACTTCCTCTACTCACGCCCATCAAGCATCAAGGCAGCCATAGACGCCATCTCCAGGGAAGCATCGGCGCAGTTCATTGCCGGCGGCACCAACCTGGTAGACCTGATGAAAAAAGGAGTGACCACCCCAGAAAGACTTATCGACATCAACCAGCTTCCGCTGAAAGAGGTAAGCAGGGAAAAGACAGGGCTACGTATCGGCGCACTGTCACTCAATTCCGATGTGTCGGAGCATGAAATGGTGCTGCGCCACCAGCCCCTTCTTTCGCTGGCGCTGAAGGCCGGTGCATCGGCGCAGTTGCGCAACATGGCTACCGTTGGCGGCAACATGATGCAGCGTACCCGCTGCCCTTATTTCTATAATACCGACCTGCCCTGCAACAAACGGAATCCCGGCAGCGGCTGCGGAGCGCTGAAAGGCTACAACCGCATGCACGCCATCTTTGGCGCTTCGGAACAGTGCATTGCCGTGCATCCCAGCGATATGTCCATTGCCCTTGCCGCACTTGACGCCGTCGTGCTGGTGAGCGGCCCCAAAGGTGAGAGACGCATCCCCTTCCTGGATTTCCACCGCCTCCCCGGCGACCAGCCGCAGAAGGACAACAATCTCCAGAAAGGAGAACTCATCACCGCTGTGCTTATCCCGGATAACGGCTTCAATAAAAACTATCACTACCTCAAGGTCCGCGACCGCGCTTCATATGCTTTCGCTCTTGTATCGGTAGCTGCGGCGCTGAGCCTTAACGGGAATACTATACGAGATGCGCGGCTGGCAATGGGCGGTGTAGCGCACAAGCCCTGGCGATTGAAAGAGGCCGAAAGCTATCTCAAAGGCAAGCCGGCCACTGAAGCCAGCTTTGCACAGGCGGCGCAGATAGCCATGAAAGGCGCCAAAGGATTCGGACACAATAATTTCAAACTCAGGCTGGCCCCGGCAACCATCACCGAAGCCCTGAAGGTGGCCGCAGCCAAATCATAAGCAACATGGGAAATAAGATTTCAGATAATAACAGTTCCACCTTCTTCGCAGAAGACCCGCTGGACCGCGTAGATGGAAAGGCCAAGGTAACCGGAGCAGCCAAATACTCGGCAGAGTTCAAAATACCCAACCTTACTTACGGCTTCCTGGTAGGCAGCACAGTGGCAAAAGGAACCATTGCCGCACTGGATACGAAAGCAGCCGAAAAAGCGCCTGGTGTGCTGGCCGTCATCACCTACCAGAACGCTCCCAAAGTACCCGGCTACGACGCGGGAACCAATCCTGCAAAAGGGCCCACCTGGGGCGGCGGGCTGAAGGTGTTCAACAGCGAAAACATTTACTTCTACGGCCAGCCAGTGGCCATGGTAATTGCCGACACATTCGAGCGGGCATGGCATGCCGCATCGCTGGTGAAGGTGAAGTATAAGGAAGATAAGCACCAGACCGACATAGAAGCCAGCCTGCCGCAGGCAGCTACTCCAAAAAATGCAAGGTTTGCCGATTACAAGCGCGGCGAAGGCGATGTGTACCGCACTGCTCCCGTGTTCGTTGAAGCGGAGTACAGGATACCCATGGAAGTACATCATCCCATGGAGCCGCACGCCACCGTTGCGGTATGGGAAGGCGATGATAAGGTGACGGTGTATGAAAAAACGCAGGGTGTGAAATCGGCGCAGCGCAGCATCATGAATGCTTTTGGATTGAAGGAGGAAAATGTAAAGATCATAGCCCATTTTGTGGGCGGCGGCTTCGGCGCAGCCCTTCGTACCTGGCCGCATGCGATAGCTGCCGTGATGGGTGCAAAGATGGTAAACAGGCCGCTGAAGCTGGTGCTGCACCGCGAGCAGATGTTCACGCACGTAGGCTACCGCCCCGCAGCCGTTCAGAAAGTAGGAATAGGCGCTACCGCCGATGGCAAGTTTGCAGGCATCACCCACGAAGCATGGTCGCACAGTTCCAGCTATGAAGAATTTACGGAAGGGATCGTGAACATGTCGCGCTTTATGTATGCCTGTCCCAACGTGGTTACCCGCTACAAGGTTTCCTCGCTGGACCTGAGCACGCCCACCTGGATGCGTGGTCCCGGTGAAGCAACAGGTGCTTTCGCGCTGGAAAGCGCACTGGATGAATTAGCGTATAAACTCGACCTCGATCCCATCGAGCTGCGACTCCGCAACTATGCCGAAACCGATCCTGAACGCAACCGCCCTTTCTCCAGCAAATACCTCAAGGAATGCTACCAGCTTGGCGCCGACCGCATCGGCTGGTGGTCCCGTGACCGCAAGCCCCGCTCCATGCAGGAGAACGGCTGGCTTGTAGGCTATGGCATGGGCTCAGGCGTATTTGGCGCCTTTCGCGGCGCAGCCAACGCGCTGGCCCGCCTCATGCCCGACGGTTCGCTGGTAGTGCAAAGCGCCGTCAGCGACAGCGGTCCCGGTACGGCCACCGCCATGACACAGATTGCTTCGGAAGTAATGGGAATAGAACCCGGTAAGATCAACTTTCAACTGGGCGATTCCTCGCTTCCTCCCGGCCCTACGCAGGGCGGCTCCACCACCACGTCTACCCTGGGCTCGGCGGTGCACGATGCCTGCATGGAATTGAGGTCGAAGCTGGCGGACCTGGCTATCGATAAAGGACATTTTCATAATGTAAAGAAGCAGGACATTGTTTTCAAGAACGGCTACGTCACCGTGGCCGGCGACTCATCCAAGCAAATTTCCTATGCCGACCTGCTGAAGGCGGCCAACCTGCCGCAGCTTGAAGTGGTGCACGAATCCAAGCCGGGCACACAGAGCCAGCAGTACAGCATGTATTCGTTCTCGGTGCATTTTGTAAAGGTGCATGTTCATCCCGCCACGGGTGTTGTTCGTGTAAAGAGGATTGTTACCGTTGCCGATGCAGGCAGGATCGTAAGTCCCAAAACCGCCGAAAGCCAGATGATCGGCGGCGCTATCGGTGGCCTGGGGATGGCCCTCACCGAGGAAGCCGTCATTGACCAGCGCTTCGGCCGCATCGTCAACAACAACCTGGCGGATTACCACGTACCCGTTCATGCGGACGTGCCGCTCATCGAAGCCCTCTTCGTCAACAAACCCGATCCCATCATCAATCCCATCGGCTCCAAGGGCATGGGCGAGATAGCCCTCATAGGCTTTGCCCCCGCCGTAACGAATGCCATTTACCACGCAACGGGAAAGAGGATAAGAGAGTTGCCGGTGACGCCGGATAGGGTAATTTGAGAAGGGAAGCTGTTGGCTGTTAGCTGATGGCTTGGGTACGTTCATCCTATGAGCAGCGTTAATTGATATGAAGGGGGCCGCATCTCTTTTGCATGTACGTTGTTTTTGAAGCAAGAGTTCATTAACTGCAAGCCTGCAGAGGACAGCAAAGGCTTTGCGGCACTTGCGTGTACTTTGGAAACTTTGCAGCTTCAAAAATCTTGTTTAAATAACGTATTCTGATTGCCTGTAAGTAATCAAAGCTATCAGCCAACAGCTCATAAGTAACTTACCCACCACTTCCTGTTCCTGCGCTTGTATTCGCTGAACCATTTGCAGGCGGGGTAGAGGGCGACTACGATGCCGAGCCAGAGCAGGTAAACCACCCAGAGATCAAAGCCTTCGCCGGGCATGGCAAAGCGGAAGGGGAAGCCGGGAAGCCCGGTAGCGCCTTCGGCAAAGCTATGACCCCGCATGAGGAAGAAGATGGCCGACAGCAGGTGGATAAGAAAGAAATGCAGTATGTAGTAAAAGAAAGGAACCCTTCCATATACGGTGATCACGCGGGAAAACCAATTTCTTGCCTCTCCGGCCCAGGCCAGGAAAAGAAGCGCAGGCCCGATGGTCATACACAGGAAAAGCAGCGAGGGCGGATACTTCTGCGTATTGACGAAAGAGAAAAAGCTGAACAGCGCATCTTTCTGCTCCGACCAGGGCTGCGGGTTCCCGTAAGTATTAAAAGCGCGAAGAAGAATAAACAGGGCGATCACTCCAATGCCAATCAGGGTCAGCGTTTTCCTGCGCTGCCCCGGCGTTACCGGGGAGCGAAAAAGCTTTCCGAGGCAATAGCCAAGAAGCATCACCCCAATCCAGGGCAGGAAGGGATACAGCACAACCACGTTGTGGCCATTCCATGTGAACGCAGGATAGGCAGGCCTGTGCAGGAGCTCGTACCATACAGGAGGATCGAAGCCGGGCTGCGCTTCGCGGGCATCCAGCGCATTATGTCCAAATACAATCAGCAACCCCACGGCAAGGATAACGGGGAAGGGAAGCCAGATCATCAATCCCAGTACGATCATGCTGATACCGGTGGCCCAGATCACCTGCAGGAAGATATTGCTGTAACCCGGATCGAAGCTAAGGATAAGGCTCATGATGATGATTTCCACGAACAACAGCCAGAGGCCGCGTTTAATCAGGAAACCGCTCAGTTCTTTCTTGCTCTTTCTTTGTCCCTGTAAAAAAACGGAGGTG
>DASWNB010000336.1:0-4881 GCA_036399455.1 Flavisolibacter sp.
ACCGTCGGGCCGCGGTGCAGCGTGGGAGGGGAGATAAAGAACTCGGTGCTGTTCGGGAACTCCAACAAGGCGCACGACGGTTACCTGGGCGATTCCGTGGTGGGCGAATGGTGCAACATGGGCGCCGGGACTTCCAACTCCAATGTAAAGAACAACGCTTCTTCGGTCGTCATCTATACACCGAAGGGTCCTGCCAATGTGGGCCTTAAATGCGGCATGCTCATGGGCGATTACTCCCGCACAGCCATCAACACATCCGTGAACACGGGCACGGTCATAGGCGTGTGCTGCAACGTGTTCGGCAACGGCCTCACACCCAAGTACATACCTTCCTTTTCCTGGGGCAGCGATGGCGTGGAGCGCTACCGCTTTGAAAAGGCCATGGAGGATATAGAGAACTGGAAAAGCCTCAAAGGATCACGGCTTAACGATAATGAAAAGACCATTCTGAAACATATCTTTGCGCGTTCCTAAACCTGTTTAAATCCCTTTTCATGCGAAAACAAATTGCAGCTGCCAACTGGAAGATGAACCTCAAGTACCAGGAAGCAGAAAAACTCCTGCACGACATTCTCAAAGCCGACATTACGCTGGACCCGGACCAGAAAGTGATCTTTGCCGTTCCTTTTCCCTACCTCATCATGGCCAAGAGCGACGTAGCTGACGACCGTGGCTACAGCATTGCGGCCCAGAACTGCAGCGACAAAAAGAGCGGTGCCTACACCGGCGAAGTGGCCGCCGAAATGCTGCAATCCATTGGCGTTCACTACTGTATCGTCGGCCACAGCGAACGCCGGGAATATTTTAATGAATCGAACCAGATGCTGGCCGATAAGGTGAGCTTATGCTTACAGAACCGCATCGCCCCCATATTCTGCTGCGGCGAGGCGTTGGAAGTAAGGGAAAGAGGGGAGCAGAACGCCTGGGTGCAAAAACAGTTGGAGGAGTCGCTTTTCCACCTTACGCCCGAGGAACTGTCGGGGATCATCATTGCCTACGAGCCTATCTGGGCCATCGGCACTGGAAAAACAGCAAGTACGGAGCAGGCACAAGAAATGCACGCCCATGTTCGTTCTGTATTGGAAAGCAAATACGGCGGCGAAGTGGCAGGCACTGTTCCCATCCTGTACGGTGGAAGCGTGAAGGCTAGTAATGCAGCCGAGCTTTTTGCCTCTCCCGATGTAGATGGCGGGCTGGTAGGAGGGGCTTCGCTGGTTGCCGCCGACTTTATCAAAATTATAAAAGCGCTCAAAAAATAAAAGGAACCGTTCCATACCGTCTCGTCGTTACCCGTGAAAATCAAATGCTGCTGAACCTGCTGAGCGTCAGGGTCATCGTAAATGGTACGCACATCTATGCTCTTTCGCGGGAGCATCCCGCGGTCATTGTGCTGCCAAAGAATCATTCCCGCATCGTGGTATCGGACGGTTATCATTTTACCAAGCCCGTAGAGGTTGGGTTTCACCACATGCACACCCATCACTTTAGGGTGGCCTGCGCCATCGACGACAACATCCTTGCCGCCGGGGCCTTGCTGCTTGTGTTATTTTACATGGTTGGACTGATCTCCGACATCTTCATCCTCAAGGTCCTGAGCTTTCTGCCCATACTGTACTTTCTGTATTTGTACTATATCAACAGGAAGGAGTTTATTAAGATAAAGCCGGTGGCGGATAACCGATAAGCGACCACCGATAACCGACCACCGATGACCGATAACCGATGACCGATGACCGATAAGCGATAAGCGATGATCGATGCGTACAGGACTTTGTGCTTCATCGCGTCTTCGGGCCTTTGTGGTTCCCATTCACGATTGACGATTGACGATTCACGTCCCAAACTTCGAGCCCCGCCATGCTTTCAACAGCGCTGCTCTTTTTTCCTTGTCGAGTGTTGTGATGTTTACGGAGAATTCCCTGTTGCCGAAAAGGCGGGTATAAAGCCGGCACTCCAGGTTTTTGTCATCCGGCAGGCCGATGTTTACCTTGAACACCCGGAATTCCAGTCCCGATATGGTTTCAGTGGACGAAGCGGAGTCCAGCCTTGCATCGGGCATCTGGGCTTCGAAAGTGCCGTAGATCATGTCGTTTACGGCCTGGCAGGTTTCTTCGTAACTGCTGACCTCAGCCGTATCATAAGGCTGCCAATTGGATTCAAAATAGTTGAACTTGCTGTTCTTGAATACAAAGATGGTGTTGGAATTGTTCTCGATCTCTGTGCCATAAGTCTTCTCGATGGCTTCGGCGCCCCTGCCCTGTATCTTTGCCCACTCTTTTGGTGTCAGCGTATCAAAATCTTCAGGAATGGTGATCGTCCAGTCGAATTCCTTGTTATAGATCAGTCTTTCCTTCGCCTTTTCCCGTTCACTGCATCCGGCGAAAACCGCCGCAACCACGAGCGCCGTAAATAGAAGATGTTTCATTCCGGTAAATATAGTGCGTGAATCGTGAATCGTGAATCGTGAATCGTCAATCGTGAATGGGAACCACAAAGGCCCAAAGACGCTAGGAGGCACAAAGTCCTGTACGCATCGGTCATCGGTTATCGGTCATCGGTCATCGGTTATCGGTTGTCGGTTATCGCTCATCGGTCATCGCTCCCAAACTTCGATTTCCTCCAGGCTTCCAGGAGTGCTTTTTGCTTTTCCTTGTCGGCTGTTGTGATGTTTACCAGCAGCTCTTTTTTGCCAAAGAGCCTTCTGTAGTACCAGCAATCCAGGACGGTGTCACCCAGGCCAACCCTTACCTTGAACACCAGGAACTGAAGTCCCGATATGGTTTCTATTGACGAGGAGGAGTCCAGCCTGGCGCCGGTCATCTGGGTTTCGAAAGTCGCGTAGATCATCCTGTTCAGTGCCCGGTAACCTTCCCCGTAGCTGCCGAGTGATGAATCGAACGGCTGCCAGTTGCCGTGAAAAAGAGCGGTTTGGCCGCTCTTGAATGCAAAGATGGTTCCGCCCTTGTCTTCTATCTCCCTGCCATAGGTTTTCTCCATGGCCTCAAGACCCTTTCCCTGTATCGTTCTCACTTCTTCTGTCGTCATTGAATCAAAACCTTCAGGAATAATCATCATCCAGTCGAATTCCTTGTTATAAACCATTTTCTCATCCGTCTTTTGCTGTCCTCCGCAGCCGCAGATAACCCCCGCGAGGATTGATACCATAAATAGAAGCTGTTTCATCTTGGTAAAAATAGTACGGGAATCGTGAACCGTCAATCGTGAATGATACCGACAACCGGTAAGCGACCACCGGCCACCGATGTCCTCCGCTTCGTGCCTTCCTTTCCCGCCTGCTGCGGGACAAGTGCGTGTCCGTGGCGCTATAGGGTTCCATTCACGATTGACGATTCACGATTCACGACCTCGGTCATCGGCCATCCGTTATCCGTTTTCCCCTATCTTGCCCCGTAAATCCCAGGCATGGCCAAGATCCTGATTCTCTTCGCACACCCGGCCCTGGAAAAATCAAGGGTGCATTCGCAGATGCTGAAACACATCAGGCATCTCGACGGCATCACTTTTCACGACCTCTACGAGGCTTATCCCGATTTTGATATAGACGTAAAGCGCGAACAGGAACTGCTGCTCCGCCACGACCTCATCATCTGGCAGCATCCTTTTTACTGGTACAGTTCTCCCGCCATCATCAAGCAGTGGCAGGACCTGGTGCTGGAACATGGCTGGGCCTACGGCTCGGGCGGCAACAGGCTGGAAGGAAAGAAGATATTCAACGCCATCTCCTGCGGCGGACCGGCTGCTGCTTATGTAAAGGGCGGACGCAACCGCTTTACCATCCGCGAGCTGCTGGCCCCCTTCGACCAGACGGCCGTGCTGTGCAAAATGACATACCTGCCTCCCTTTGCAGTGCATGGAACGCACCGGCTGTCGCAGCAGGACATTCTGCTTCATGCGGTGCAATACGAGCAGTTGCTGGCAGCCCTTTCCGCCGACCGCATCAGCGAGGCCGAATGGCAGCAGGTGGAATACCTGAACGAACTGTGCCCCATACCAGAATCAATTCAATCCTGACGCATGGACCAAAACTCTTTTCTATTCCAGGCCATGATCTACCTCGCTGCGGCGGTAGTCATGGTACCCATAGCCAAAAAGATCGGCCTCGGCTCTGTGCTGGGCTACCTGCTGGCCGGGATCATTATCGGTCCCGCCGTGCTGGGCTTTGTAGGCCGCGAGGGACAGGACATCATGCACTTTGCCGAATTCGGCGTGGTGATGATGCTTTTTGTGATCGGACTTGAGCTGGAGCCCGCCCTGCTGTGGAAGCTGCGCAAGCCTATTGTAGGATTGGGAGGATTGCAGGTAGTGGTAAGCACATTTGTTTTTGCAGGCGTTTCGATGTTCTTTGGATTGGGATGGAAAGAGGCGCTGTCGCTGGGTATGATCCTGTCGCTTTCCTCCACCGCCATTGTATTGCAAACGCTTAATGAAAAAGGATTGATGAAAACCTCCGCTGGGCAAAGCTCTTTTTCGGTGCTGCTGTTCCAGGATATAGCCGTAATTCCGATGCTGGCGCTGATGCCGCTGCTGGCCTCCCATGCACCGGCTGCTTCGGACGGACATTCACCCACTACGCTGGTAGCGGGGTTGCCGGGTTGGGCGCAAACACTGGTGGTGCTGGGTTCCGTAGCCGTGATCATAGTGGCCGGCCGCTTCCTGGTTCGCCCGCTGTTCCGGATCATTGCAGGTACGCATTTACGTGAGATATTTACCGCCACGGCGCTGCTGTTGGTGGTAGGCATAGCGGTGCTGATGACACAGGTAGGATTAAGTCCCGCCCTGGGCACCTTCCTTGCCGGTGTGGTGCTGGCCAACAGCGAGTACCGCCACGAGCTGGAAAGCGATATTGATCCGTTCAAGGGA
>DASWNB010000337.1:0-3735 GCA_036399455.1 Flavisolibacter sp.
GATCATCAATTGCTCGGGATCGTAGTAAAGGCTTTGAAATTCCACCACGGTTTCTTCCAGTGAAAAGAAATGCTGCCGCTTCTGCCGGGCCAGCGCATTGATCGAATGGTTTTTCGTGCTTACATAAATATAAAGATGGAAATTCTCTACGTGCGACAGGCTGCGGCGGTTGGACCATATCTTCATGAATACCTCGGACACCACTTCCTCGGCGGTTTCCCGGCAACGCGTACTGGAGAAAGCAAACCGGACCAGCCGCTGTTGATACAGCATGAAAAGCTGCTTATATGCCGCGGCATCATCCTGCATTGTTATCTGCCTGATAAGGTGTTGTACTAGTGGAGCAGCAGTCATATAGTTAAGACAATCGTAGCCAAATCTAAGGATTTTCGGATGACCGGGAAGAGATAACCGATGACAGATAACCGTCAACCGGGAACCGATCACCGAAGAAAGGCTGTTGGCTGATAGCTGATAGCTGTTAGCCATCCGGAGCGGACTTAAGACTTCCGGCTTCCGACTAATTCTTCCTTTCGGAAAGGCAACCAGGAACCAGAAACAAAAAACTTGAAACCTCTTTAAGGGTATTTCCTTCGCTCCGCTGTCCTTCCCACATGCCCCAAACCCTATTCTGGAACTTACTGGCTAAAAAACTTGCAGGAGAAGCCACTCCTGAGGAACTGGAACAACTGGATGAACTGATGAGGCAGCATCCCGAATGGATGTATCCTGCACAGCACATTCAGGATCTCTGGAACCTTAAAGCCGTGCCCAAAAACCCGCAACAGCAGGAAGAAGCCTTTGCCCGGCATCTCGAACACATGAAGCAAAAAGGAATTCCCATCCCCGGCTCGGAACCTGAAGAGCCCGACCCCTTCCTGCAACCACCTAAAAAAAGAAAGCGCCTCCTCATTCCCATTGCTGCCTTTTGCATCCTCGCGGCGGTTCTGCTTGTTGTACTGCGTCCCGGTGCGCCGCCGCCTGCTGCAAAGCAGGTAAGCGAAGTGCAGACAAGGGCAGGCTCGCGAACACGGCTCACGCTGCCGGACAGCTCGACCGTATGGCTCAACGCAGGCAGCAAGCTGAGCTACGGCGCAGGCTTTGGCCTATCCAACCGCGAGGTGATCCTCAGCGGTGAAGCCTATTTCGATGTAAAGAAATCAAAAACCCCTTTCATCATACATACCTCCGCCATCCGCGTTACCGTACTGGGAACGGCCTTTAACGTAAAATCTTATCCCAATGAAAAGACAACCGAAACAAGCCTGGTGCGCGGCAAGGTGGAAGTAACCGTGAACAGCCGCCCCGGTGAAAAATTCATCCTCGAACCCAACGAAAAACTGGTTGTGGCCAACCCTACGCAGGAAACGCCAAAGAGCAGTCCCGGGAAAAAAGAAGAGCCGCTCATCGTACTGGGAAAGATCACGCAGTTGGATGACAGCAGCATAGTGGAGACATCGTGGATAGACAACAAACTGGTGTTCATGGACGAATCATTTGCCGAAGTGGCAGCGAAGATGGAAAGATGGTACAACGTGGAGATAAAGATCACGGATGAAAAAATAGCGGCAGCGCGGCTTACCGGAACCTTCGAGAAAGAAAGCGTGACGCAGGCGCTGAAGGCCCTGCAGATCACAACACCCTTCCGCTTTACCCAGGAACAGAACAGGATAACCATTACACAATAACCAATCACACTATAAAACCTGAAACGAACTATGACCCTCAATACCTCCTAAAACCCTGGCGCACAGGATAACTGCCAATACTGGGAAAGAACACCTTTACTAATCTTAATAACACAAGTATGAAATCAGGGAGAAACATGACTGCCCCCTTGGGTAAAACTTCTTACTTAAAAATTGCAAGACTGATGAAAATGGTCGGCGCACTGATGCTGCTCTGTTGCCTGCATGTGTCTGCCGGGGGATACACGCAGGACCGCATTACCCTTAACCTGGAATCCGCCGACCTCAAAAAGGTGCTGGTGGCTATTGAAAAGAAAACGAGCTACCGCTTCCTGTATAACCAGGCGCTTTTTGCCAACAAGCCAAAGGTGAACGTGAAAGTGACCAACGCAGAGATCACCACGGT
This sequence comes from Flavisolibacter sp., assembly GCA_036399455.1. Lineage (GTDB taxonomy): Bacteria > Bacteroidota > Bacteroidia > Chitinophagales > Chitinophagaceae > Flavisolibacter. The sequence goes on from DASWNB010000337.1 coordinate 2,095, forward strand.
GCTCAACACCATTTTTTCCGGCAGCGGCATCGGCTATGAAATACTCGACAGCAAGCTGATTGTGCTGAAGACCGCCAATAACATAGGACGGATACAAGTGCGGGAGATAAGGGTAACGGGAAGAGTGACCGCCGAAAACGGCGCAGGGCTCGCGAATGTCTCCGTAACTGTAAGGGGCACGAGCATAGGCACTACAACCGATGCCAACGGCAACTACAGCATCTCCGCCCCCGACGGCAGCGCCACGCTGGTATTTTCTTACGTGGGCTACCAGACACAGGAAGTGGCCATCGGGAACAGGACCGAAATAAATATATCCCTTACGCCTTCCGCTTCGCAGATGGAGCAGGTGATAGTAGTAGGTTACGGCACGCAACGCCGCAGGGACGTGACCGGCTCCGTGGCTTCTGTCCGTGGCGCCGAGCTGGCCCGCCAGCCCGTGCAAACGCCTACGCAGGCTGTCCAGGGAAGAGTGGCAGGTGTGCAGGTCATCAGTTCGGGAGCGCCTAACTCGCTGCCCGTTGTACGGGTACGCGGCACCGGCACCATGCTGGGCGGAGCCAACCCGCTGTATGTAGTGGACGGCATCATCACCGATGACATCCGCAACATCAACAACGCCGACATCGTGAGCATGGACATTCTTAAAGACGCATCGGCCACAGCCATCTACGGCATGAGGGCCGCCAACGGCGTGCTGCTTATCACCACTAAAAAAGGCCGCAGCGGCAGGATGGTGATCAACTACGACGTGAACCTGGGCATCCGCGAAGCCAGCAACCTGGTGGACATGGCCGGTCCCAATCAATACGCAGGCTATCTCAACGAAGCCAGCCGCTTTTACGGAACGGGTGAGAACATCATAGACACTACCCTGCTCGACGGCACATCCACCGACTGGTTCGACGAGATACTGCGGAGGGGCTTCTACCAGAATCACAACATCTCCCTGTCCGGCGGCAGCGAACGCGTGAACTATTTCCTGAGTGCAGGCTATACCACCGAGGAAGGCATCGTGCTCACCAACAAGTTCAACCGCTTTACGCTACGCTCCAACAACGATTACAGGCTGACGAACAACCTCAGGCTGTCCACGCTCCTCTCCTACACCCGCTTCGACCACGATGATGTGGACCTGGGCGGCGCATTCAACAGCGCCTACCGTGCGGCGCCTTACATAGCCGCTAAGAGGGACGGGCGGTATGGAAACACATCTGCCGCAGGCAACGTAGGCAACCCGCTGCTGGGACTCGAGAAGAACGCCATAAGAGGATTAGGTAACCGCCTGCAGGCAAACATCAGCCTTGACTTCAGGCCCATATCCTGGCTGAACCTCCGCTCCAGCTATGGCACGGACCTGAATTTTTACAAGAACACCAACTATGCTTATAAATTCCTGAACGCAGGACCGGAGAACGTGTTCCTGGTAGCAGGCGGCAACCAACTGCGCCAGAACAGCCAACTGGGTGTAACGGACATCGATGCCAACCGCTGGGTGTGGGATAATACGGCTACTGTTACCCGTGAGTTCGGGGAGCACAGCTTTAACCTGCTGGCCGGTGTGACGGCGGAGAAATTCAACTTCTCGCTTACATCGGGTACAAGGCAGAACGTCCCGGAAAGCCAGAACCAATGGTACCT
>DASWNB010000338.1:0-4292 GCA_036399455.1 Flavisolibacter sp.
GCGGCGAAACAGCCGACGTAGGCGATGTGGTCCGCACCATTGCGGTGAACGGAACCCTCACAGCCCGCTGGCCGAAAGACAAACTCGTTACCAACGAAGGGATCAGGCCGGGAAGCATTATTGTAGGACTGGCCAGCTTTGGGAAATCCAGTTACGAGCAGGAGTATAACAGCGGCATCGGCAGCAACGGCCTTACCAGCGCCCGCCACGATATATTGAGCAAGCACTACGCGGAGCGGTTCCCGGAAACCTTTGAGCCTTCCCTCGGGCGTGATGTGGTATATATCGGCAAGCACCGCCTCACGTATCCCCTCACCGTGCAGCATCGCGGCCAGTCATTTTCTACCGACATGGGAAAGCTGATCCTTTCTCCCACCCGCACCTTTGCCCCCGTGATGAAGCAGGTGCTGGAAGAACAACCCCAGGCCGTTCAGGGCCTTATCCACTCCAGCGGCGGCGGCCAAACCAAGTGCATGAAGTACATGCCCGAAGGCGTGCACGTGATCAAGGACAACCTCTTTGAAGCCCCGGAGATCTTCCATCTCGTCCGCCAGTCCAGCGGCGCCGACGACCGCGAAATGTACCAGGTCTTCAACATGGGCTGCCGCCTCGAAATCTATACCGATGAACAAAGCGCCAGCACACTTATCGGCATTGCCCAAAGCTTCAACATCGACGCCCAAATCATCGGCCGCGTTGAAGCGGCAGAGGGCCGGAGCAAGCTTACCATCAGAAAAGGCGGAAACGAAATCGAATATTGAAGCCGTGAATCGTTAATCGTGAATGGGTCGTTTGGAGACGGACGGTTCATTATGTAGTGGCAGTTTTGAAATATTCAATAATCAATATATCAATGCTCAATTTTCAAGTGTGTTCCTGATTCGGAGACATACTTGAGAATTGAGCATTGAGCGTTGAATATTGAATATTTCCAGCGGCACGCCCGCTAAAGAAAAGCATCTGCCTTCCTAAACGACCTATTCACGATTCACGATTGATGATCACGAAGCAGCATACCGCACTATCGCGTCAAGTATCTTCTTCGCCACCGCTTTCTGGTTTGCTTCCGCAGTAATGAACTCACGGTCCTTGGGGTTGGTGATGTAGCCGCATTCAATTAGGACGGCGGGGCACACATTCTTGTTCAGGACAAACACGCCTGCGTTCCTTTGCAGGAGCTTTGGGTTGACAGGGTAGAGGGAGGATAATTCTTCCTTCAGCACGGAGCCGAGAAGGATGCTTTTTTCAAGGGAAGGGTTTTCCCTGGGAATGGCGATCTCGATGCCGCCGGGAGCTTCCTTTTTATTATCCTTTGATTCAGGGGCGGCGTTGACATGGAGGGAGATGAAGAGGTCCGCCTTGTTCTCGCTTGCTATGCGGACGCGTTCCTGGAGGGCGGGAAGAGCGTCGCCGGTGCGGGTGAGAACGATCCTTATCTTTTTGTTTTCGTTCAGCTCATGCACGTAATTGGCCAGTTTGAGGGTGATGTCCTTCTCGTGCAGTTCGCCGCTGCGGGCGCCGTGATCGCTGCCGCCGTGGCCCGCATCGAGTACCACCACGATTTCCTTTTCAAGTTTAGGAAGGGTGGAAGGCTGCTTGGTTTTGATGGTAAAGGCAAAAGCTGTTACGGTCAGTACGGGGAGGATAAGCAGGCGGCTGATGTAATTCAACTGGGGCTTGTGGTTTTTGGTAAGCATAGATAATCTTCTTTTAACAGGTGATTGAAAAAACGGGTTGGTGAGTGCGCTGAACTGGCGCGGGAAGGCCGATTGCAGCACCATGGCGGCAAAGGCTGACGTATCGTGACGGTCCACGGCTTCTTCGTCGGCAATGAATTCGTGCACAAGCTTCAGCTCCCTGCGTATGAGCCAGAAAATGGGGTTGGCCCAGAAGGGAATGAGGATGAGCTGGAGGAAAAGCTTATCTGCGCTGTGCCTTCCTTTTACGTGCGCCAGCTCGTGGCGCAATACCTGTTTGCCGGTATCTGAATCCATATCAATTTCCTCGTTCCAGAAGATGTAGCGGAAAAACGAAAAGGGCGTTCCTTTTACATCTCGTGCACGAACGATACGGATGCCGTGCAGCGGCTGTACTTCGTGGCGGCGGATTATGCGCCGGAGGCGGAGCAGCGATATAAGAAGTGCAAAGAGCAGTACAAGTGATATAAGAATGTAGCCGTAAGCAACACCCTGCGCGGCGGTGATGACAGGTCCCTGGTCGAGGCTCATTTCTTCTACGTAACTATCGGCCGACTGTACTACTTCCAGCACACGGATGGCGGGATGCGGCTGCTCCACCGGGTTGCGTTCAATGGTAAAGCGGCAGAGCGGCAGCAGGAGCGATAGCGCCACCGAAGCCAAAAGGTAAACACGGTTCCAGCGGTGGAAGCGGCGGTTACGTAGAAAAAGGCAATAGTACAGGAACAGGATGCCCGAACAGGCGGCTGCTTTCAACAGGTAATAGGCAAACTCGATCATTTCTTTCCTTTTTTAAGTTGCTGCAACAGGCTTTCCAGGTCTTCAAGGCTGATGCTGTTCTCCTTAACCATAAAAGACACAGCTTCGGAAAACGAGCCGCCGAAATAGCTTTTAACCAGTGTCTTCATGCTGGCCTTGGAGTAAGCATCGCGGGTGACAAGGGGATGATACTGGTGCTGCCTTCCAAAGACCTTGATGCCCACGAACTCCTTTTCTATAAGGATCTTCAGGATGGTGGCTACCGTATTCTGGTGGGGCTTCGGAGCGGGCAGCGCATCCAGGATGTCGCGGATAAATCCTTCGCGGATCTTCCACAGCGCCTGCATCACCTGCTCTTCTGCCTTGGTCAATGTTTTCATTTTTTCGTTGATTATCGCCAAGGTATAACTAACTATTTAGTTTGACAACTAAATTTATAGTTTTTAAGAAAATTTATCTCGCTGCACTCTTTTTTCTTGGTTATTTTGCAGGAAAGAACAGAAGGATGGCGGAAAAAATCATCGAGCTGAGGAATGTAAAAATATACCAGGCGGACAACCTTGTGCTGCAGGATGTAAACCTTACAGTGAACAAGGGCGAATTCGTTTACCTCGTAGGCAAGACCGGCACGGGTAAGTCGAGCCTGCTGAAAACACTGTACGGCGAGCTGCTGCTTAGGGAAGGCGAGGGTACCGTAGCGGGTTACGACCTGCGCAAGCTTACCTGGAAAACCGTTCCTTACCTGCGCAGGAACCTGGGCGTAGTGTTCCAGGACTTCCAACTGCTGACCGACAGGAACGTAAACGACAACCTCAAGTTTGTGCTGAAGGCGATAGGATGGAAGGACGAAAAGCTGATGAACGAAAAGATAGCCGACGTGCTGGACAAGGTGGGGCTGAAATCGAAAGGATTCAAGATGCCTTACGAGATGAGCGGCGGCGAGCAGCAAAGGGTGGATATCGCCCGTGCACTGCTCAATTCACCCAAGCTGATACTGGCCGATGAGCCCACCGGCAACCTCGATCCTGAAACCTCCGATGAGATCATGCAACTGCTCATCCACATTGCCCGCGACTACGGCACCTCCGTGGTGATGGCTACGCACGATTATATAGTTATCCAGAAATTCCCGGCCCGCATGCTGCGTACCGAGCAGGGAAGGGTGAGCGACAATGCTACTCTTGCTAATAATTTATGATCTCCATACTTGTTCCTGTATTCAACCACGATGTGGCGGCGCTGGTGCAGGAATTGAGTTCACAGCTTTCTTTACTGGACCAGCCCTCCGAGATCATCGTTGCCGACGACCGTTCCGCCGATGAATACCGGCAGCGGAACAGGAGCCTTCAGGGCCTTCCTGATGTGCAGTACACTGAACTGCCGCAGAACCTTGGCCGCCTGCACATCCGCCTGCACCTGGCTTCGCTGGCCCGTTACGAATGGCTGCTGTTCCTCGACAGCGACAGCCGCATCATCTCTCCCTCGTTCATAAAAAACTACCTGCAATCCCTTGACAATGCTTCGGGCGTTGTTACCGGCGGCAGGGTATACGAAAAGAATCCGCCTTCCGACTGCCGCTTCATGCTGCACTGGAAATACGGCAGCACCCGCGAAAATATCTTCAGACAGAAGACCGGCTTTCTCACCAACAACTTCTGCATCCGCCAAGACCTGCTCCGGCAGCTTTCCTTCAACACTCCCTGGCAGGGCTACGGCCATGAAGACACCTGGATAGGCATCCAGTTCGAACAGCTCCACGCCCAGGTAAAGATCATCCAGAACCCCGTCCTTCACGACGGCCTCGAACCCGCAGGCATCTTCCTCCAAAAAAGCCTT
>DASWNB010000339.1:0-2006 GCA_036399455.1 Flavisolibacter sp.
CCAGGCAGATTTTGAAGCCGAAGCCATGAAGCGCTTCATGTCCGACCCCCAGGTAAAGCAGCAGATGGCCGCCGACGATAAGATCATCCAGGACTACCTGGCAAAAAACAACATACAGGCTAAAAAGACCGAAATGGGCACTTACGTGCAGATACTGCAGCCAGGCTCCGGTCCTTCACCTGCTCCCGGCAAGTTCGCGATAGTGCGCTATAAGGGAATGGACCTCCACGGCCAGGAGTTCGATTCGAACACTGATCCCGCCAAGCCTGCCTACCCCGTGCAGATAGGCATGGGCACTTCCATAAAAGGCTTTGAGGACGGCATACGCCAGTTGAAGAAAGGCGGCAGCGCCAGGATTTTTATTCCTTCCATGCTGGGCTACGGCCCCCAGGGCGCTCCTCCCAAGATCGGAGCCAACCAGGTGCTGATGTTCGATATCTCGCTGGAAGATGTGACCGATACGCCTCCGGCAATGCCCGGGCAACAGCAGCCCCACAACCCGAACGATGGTGGCGACCACTCCGGTCATAATCATTGATCGCCGTATCAGAAATTTATCCGAAATTTGAGCCCATCCACAGAGATGGGCTTTTTTTTCGACAGGTCCCGTTTTTAGTCCAACATCCTCCCGACCTGTGAAATCTCCCGTTCCCCCGTTGACGATGACCGATAAGAGACCACCGATAACCGATGCTCTCCGTTGTGCAATGCTTTGCGTTTTGTGCCTTCGTGGTTAACCACAAAGCCGCAAATGCACGGAGAAATGCACGAAGGAATCGGTTATCGGTGGTCGCTAACGGGTTATTTGTTCCCGGTTGTCTCCAGACTAGCCGCAATCAGCTCCGCAACGTCCAGCACCTGGACGGAGCCTTCTTTCTCGGCGGCTTTTACGCCATCGGTGAGCATGGTGTTGCAGAAGGGACAGGCGGCCGCAATGACGGTGGAGCCGGTATCGATCGCTTCATTGGCGCGGGCCCAGTTTACGCGGGTATCGCCGGGCTCTTCCTCCTTGAACATCTGAGCTCCGCCGGCGCCGCAGCAGAAACCGTTCTTACGGCAGCGTTTCATCTCTACCAGTTCGGCGTCCAGCGCTTCCAGTACCTTGCGGGGCGCTTCGTAAATGTCATTAGCGCGGCCCAGGTAGCAACTGTCGTGGTAGGTGATTTTCTTTCCTTTGAAGCTTCCCTCGCCTTCCTGCAGCCTGATCTTTCCTTCATCTATCAATTGCTGGAGAAAGGTGGTATGATGGATGACTTCATAGGAGCCGCCCAGCTCGGGATATTCGTTCTTAAAGATATTAAAGCAGTGAGGGCAGGTGGTCACTATCTTCTTAATGCCGTACATATTCAGCACCTGTATGTTCTGGTAGGCCATCATCTGGAACATGAACTCGTTACCGGCACGCCTGGCAGGGTCGCCGGTGCACATTTCTTCCTTGCCGAGGATGGCGAAATTGATTCCAACCTTATTCAGAATGGTGGCAAAGGCTTTTGTGATCTTTTGAGCCCGCTGGTCGAAGCTGCCGGCGCAGCCTACCCAGAAAAGAATTTCGGGAGTTTCGCCCCCGGCTAAGAATTCGGCCATTGTTTTTACCTGCATCGCATAATTTCTCCAGCCTCAAAAATAAGTCTTAAGTCCCAAGTCTTAAGTCGTAAATCTTAAGGCGGAAGGTAAAAGACAGGAATGCTCAATTTTTATGCTCTATTTTATTTTCAGGGAAGTTCCAATCCGGCAGAGCACTTGAAAATTGAGCATTTGGAATTGAATATTGAATATTTTCCCAAGGCTTTGGACTTAAGACTTACGACTTATGGCTTACGGCTTCAGCCTTCCACCTTTTACCTTCCACCTTCCACCCTTTATTCCCTAAATTTGCCCGCCTACTATGAACTTGAAAAGTTTTCGGGAAAAGCTGACCAACTGGGAGCTGTGGCCGTTTTTTCTGCGATACATACTGATAACTCCCGTTTGGCTGTGGTACTGCATCAGGTCGGGTTCCCTCTGGT
>DASWNB010000340.1:0-3074 GCA_036399455.1 Flavisolibacter sp.
CGCCAAACACATAAGGCGACCAGCGCATATTGGACATGTTGAATATGGTGTACTCTCCACGCAGGCTGAACTCTACGATAGAGCTTTGGAAGCTCAGGTTCCGGGCACGGAGGTAGGCCTTATCGCTCAGGCTGTCGGCACCCGCCACTTTAGCTATGGTAAGGCCGCCGCGAAGGGCCAGTCTTTCGGAAAAATCATATGCCAAACTGATGCCCCCTGCGAACCGGGGAGCCTGGAAAGGTTTGTCGATCAGGTCGCCCTGGTAGTTGGCTATGCCGGTAAACACGCCAAGACGGAGTTGAGCGAAAGAGGAAATGCTGATGAACAGGGCGAACGAGAGAAGACATTTACGCATGGGGTAGGTTTTTGCAGTGATTGCAAATATGAGGCCGCATTCTGGCTCCTCCATGGGAGGAAGACCATCATCTAACGGGATTTTTCGGGAAAAATTATGAGGAGTGGGCCTTTCTTTGGGAGAGCCTCCGTTGGTGTGAGTTTTTTGTTTCACCGCAAAGGATATGCACTTGTCCCGCAGCAGGCGGGAAAGAAGCGCAGAGGCATTTCACGCACTTGTCCCGCAGCAGGCGGGAAAGGCGCAAAGGAAAGGCAAAGAATAGGCCGCCTGAACTATAGTTTTTCCCTTCGTGTCTCGCTCAGTGTTCCGGCGCCCCCGTGGTTGCTATCCAGCGAAGAACGCAAAGAAGGTCGCAGGCTCCCAAACCCTAAGGCCGTTCAGGCCTTTTTGCGCTCTTTTCAGGTTTGTAACTCCGGAGGCGTGGGAACACTAAAAGAAACAGAAAGAGAAAGAGTGCGGTTCAAGCGACCATCTTCTTTGCCTTTCCTTTGCGCCTTTCCCGCCTGCTGCGGGACAAGTGCGTGAAATGCCTTTGCGCTTCTTTCCCGCCTGCTGCGGGACAAGTGCGTATCCTTCGCGGTCTTTGCGGTGAAACAAAAAAATGCACACCAACAGGGGCTGCACTAAGGTAGGGAATGAGGCACCTGAAGAACCGGAAACCGGAAATTAAAAACCAGGAACCCTTATCCCTAATCCCGGTTCCCCGGAAGTAATCACACGGCCATCAGGCTCATATAACAGGCCGGTGGCGATGTCTTCGCCGAGGAGAAGGGGGCCGTCGGCGTCTACGTGGTCGATGAGGGGCATGAGGTGGGCGATGGCGGCGGAGCCGAGGGTAGATTCGTTCATGCTGCCGACCATGACCGTCATGTTCAGCTCGCGGGCACGGCGGATCATGCGGAGGGCGGGAGTAATGCCGCTGCACTTGGTGAGCTTGATGTTGATGCCGTGGAAATGTTCGTGGCACCTGTCCACGTCCTCTTCCTTTACACAGCTTTCATCGGCAACGAGGGGCAGCGGCGAACGGGTGTAGAGGTATTTCATTCCTTCCCAGTCGTCCTTTGCCAGCGGCTGCTCAATGAATTCGACGTTCATATCCTTAAAGGCATTTATTTTTTCCAGTGCTTCTTCCGCCTGCCAGGCTGCGTTGGCGTCGATGCGGAAGACGGCATCGGTGTGGCGGCGAAGCTGGCGGATGATCTCTATATCTTGTTCGGTGCCCAGCTTGATCTTGTAAATGGGCCAGGGCTTTTCCTTCAGCTTCTCCACCATCTTGTCTATGGTGTCGATACCGATCGTGTAATCAGTAACAGGGTCCAGGGGTTTTTCGGGAAGCCAGAAGTCTTTCAGCGGCATGCCTTTCATCTTCCCGTAAAGATCCCAGCCTGCAATATCGAGGGCGCAGACAAGAAAAGGATTAGCCGGGTAAAGATGATGCAGGTAGTGCCAGTAGCGCTCCGGCTCCGTAAAGGCAAATTTCTCCACGAACATCTTCTTGCGTTCCAGGTCTTCCATCATCTTCTCTACCGTAATGTTGTAATACGTAATGGCAGGGGCCTCGCCATAGCCTTTAAGCCCCAGGTGCTCCAATTCCACAACCAGGGTAGGCTGGTGCGTTTTTGTTCCTTTGGAGATGCCGAAGGGATAGCGGAATTTGAGGTTGAAGGGCTTGTAGGAGACGCGCATGTGGGTGAGTTTGTTTACTGGTGGCAGGTATCTTTATTGCGAATACTCAATATTCAATGCTCAATTTTCAAGAACGTTTCCAATTCGGGGACACACCTGAATATTGAGCACTGAGCATTAAATATTGATAATTTTCCTTTCCGCTTCTACGCTCTGCCGCTATTGACAATATAATCATTCAGCTCCCTATTAAATTCCTTCTCCTTAACCAGTTCCTCCAGGTCAACGTGCATGCGGTAGTTCCAGTAGTGGCAGGGATTGGCGGGATTGTTTATCCTTTCCTCTGCGGGGTTGGGCCGGCGCAGCTTGTCGCTCATGCCCAGTATGTCCTGCATCTGGAAGATGCTCCACATGGCGGGTGAATACAGGTGCTGGAGCACGACGGCGCGGTTGATCCAGGGCTCGCAGTAGTAAGGCGCTTCACCGGGTTCGCCCAGTACCGTATTGAAGAACTTCCGGGTCTTTTCCCTGTTCTCTTCCCACCAGCCCCGGACGGTGCTCATGTCGTGCGTGGAGGGTGTGATCACGGACAGGTAGGGCGCATCCTTTGGATGGAAGAATTCGTTACGGGGATTCTTGGGCATGCGCTGTATCTCAAGGCTTAGTATTCCCAGGCGGCCCATCACATCGGGAACGCAGTGGGGCACCATGCCCAGGTCTTCGCCGCAAACAAGCATATTGGTGGCTTCCTTCAGGGCGGGAAGCTTGTGCAGGGCCTCGGCCTTCCAGAAATCGTCCTGGCGCTGGTAGAAGTACTGCACGTACAGGTCGTTCAGCTTGCGGCGGGTGCCTTCGTCAAAGGCACGGAAGGAGGAAGTATGGTCGATGAGGATGCGGAAGTGGAACTGCTGTCCGCCGGAGCCGGGATGCTCGTAAAGGATAACATTGGTCACCAGGTCGTAAAGGCCCTGGCGGATGGATTTGTTTTCCCCGGTATCGTCCTGTCCCTTGAAGTGGTCTTCTATTTTGCGCTGGGTATCCAGATGCTCTTTCAGGTCGTAGCGGCCGTTGTCGTTCCTGTTGAGGAAAGAAT
>DASWNB010000341.1:0-13307 GCA_036399455.1 Flavisolibacter sp.
CCGGGAAGCAACCATCGAGCTTGATTTTCCTGATGCGGTGCCCCGAATTATTATTCAGTACGTATTTCTTTCCATTTTCAGAAACCACGCAAACCTTTCTCACATCATTTGACTCGATGCACTTATCTGGTATCAGGCTCATTTCCGGCAAATTCCAGGTTTAATAAAGCATCGAATTCCTTATTCAACACTCCTGATATGGCATCGATCCTACCTGCTTTGATTAACCCTTCTTCAGGGTCAATAATATCTTCACAAGTCCCATCTGGCAGCATCATGTATGCTGAAACATCTTCTGGGTTTAACCAGTAATCCTCTTCAACAATCTCCCTTGCTTCTTCTTTATGCGTGATGCCGACCTTGTATGCATACATCAGGTTGTTTAGAGACGTAAGAACATAAGGACTGTGAGTTGTCATTAAAATTTTGTTCTTATAATCTTTACTGCGAGCTTCAGCATAAACTGCATTTGTTTTTACAATGTGTTTAATCAGCTTGTTCTGAGTGCCTGGGAAGCAATTAAGCTCAGGCTCTTCTATGACTAGCGGGTTATTGCGGGCTTCTTTTTTTGATACATAATCAAACACAGTTAACAGGCTTATTGCGCCCTGAATACCACTAGATGATTCATGTACAGATATCTCTTTTCTATCAGGAAGTATGACGATATCCTTGCTGTCTCTATAGGTGTAATTTATACCTAGTATAGAGCTATAATTAAACTCTTCTTCTTCTTTTCTTGCCTTCAGAAACTTATCACCAAACCTGAGGAAAAGCTTAGGCAATGCGGTTTCTGTTTGCATAATAGCGAATAGGGAATCAGAAACTGTAATTGCCAACCCTCTTTCTGAAGGGATATAGTTGAAGTTGTATGAAAGGGCTTCCTTTATCGAGTTTTTCTCTTCCGAACTTACGTTTTGACCTTTTAAATCGACCTTAAACTTTTCTGTGAAACCTACACTTTGGTCTTTCAGCTCAAATTTGAACTTCTCTGTTATATGTCTTATCTCAGTATTTGAATTGTAATAGCTATGAATTCCTACTAGTTTCAAATGTTCAAAAAAAAGGCGAGTATGCCTGTCCTCTTCCGGTTCATCTGGAATATCGAATAAATCCCTATAAATGGTATTTTGAATAGCTATCCACAGCTTTGCTACCGTACTCTTCCCCGTCGCCTGCTCACCAATAAGCACATTGAACCTTCCCAGCTCCAATTCTACGTGCCGGATGGGTCCAAAGTTCTTTATGATAAGCTTTTCTTTCATTACGCCTTATACCTTTTACCTTTTACCTTTTGCCTTCTACCTATTCACCATTCACCTCTACTTATACACCCTCTGCGCCGGTTTCACCACATCGTATTGCAGATCCTCCCTGTGCATGGTCCACTGGTTGCCGGGCTGGTATTCCCAGGCAGCCACGTACATGAACTGGTCGTCGCGGCGGAGGGCTTCACCGTCTTCGGTCTGGTGCTCCTCGCGGAAGTGGCCGCCGCAGCTTTCAGCACGCTGAAGGGCGTCTATGCACATCAGCTCACCCAGCTCCAGGAAGTCGGCTACGCGGTTGGCTTTGTCCAGCTCGGGGTTAAAATCGTTGATGCTTCCGGGTATGCGGATGTCCCTCCAGAATTCTTCACGCAACTGGCGTATCTCCTGTATGGCTTCCCTCAATCCCTGCTCGTTCCGGGCCATGCCGCACTTGTCCCACATGATCTTGCCCAGGCGCTTGTGCATGCTTTCCACGGTCTGCGTTCCCTTGATGCTCATGAGGTGCTCGATGCGTTCGCGGACGCTGCGCTCTGCTTCCTCAAAAGCGGGGTGCGTGGTAGGTATGGCTTTGACACTGATCTCATCGGCCAGGTAGCTGCCGATGGTGTAGGGAATCACGAAATAACCGTCGGCCAGGCCCTGCATCAGTGCCGATGCACCGAGGCGGTTGGCGCCGTGATCGGAGAAGTTGCACTCACCCAGGGCATAGAGTCCGGGGATGGTGGTCATCAGCTCGTAATCCACCCACAGTCCACCCATGGTATAGTGAACGGCGGGATATATTCTCATGGGCACCTCGTAAGGATTTTCGCCCGTGATCTTTTCATACATGTCGAAGAGGTTGCCGTACTTTTCCTTTACCACTTCCCTGCCCATGGCAGTGATGGAAGCGGCATCGGCGTTGGGCATGCCTCTCTTATTGGCTTCGATTGTGCCATAGCGCTGGATGGCAAAGGCATAATCGAGATAAACAGCCTGGCGGGAAGAACCAACGCCATGGCCTGCATCGCATCTTTCCTTGGCCGCCCTCGATGCCACGTCGCGGGGTACGAGGTTGCCGAATGCGGGATATCTTCTTTCAAGGTAATAATCTCTTTCATCTTCGGGGATCTCACCGGGCTTGCGTGTATCGCCTGCTTTTTTGGGAACCCAGATGCGGCCGTCGTTCCTCAGCGATTCGGACATAAGGGTAAGCTTCGACTGGTGGTCGCCCGATACGGGAATGCAGGTAGGGTGTATCTGAGTGAAACAGGGATTGCCAAAGAGTGCTCCTTTCCTATGCGCTTTCCAGATGGCAGTGGTGTTGCTGCCCATGGCGTTTGTGGAGAGATAGAACACGTTTCCGTAGCCGCCGCTGCACAGAAGAACGGCATGGCCGAAATGTCGCTCCAGCTCACCGGTAACCAGGTTGCGGGCAATTATGCCGCGGGCCTTTCCGTCGATGAGCACCACTTCCAGCATTTCGTGGCGTGTGTACTGGTCAACATTGCCCAGGGCCACTTGTCTTTCGAGCGACTGGTAAGCGCCGATGAGCAGTTGCTGGCCAGTTTGTCCTGCCGCATAGAAAGTACGCTGCACCTGCGTACCGCCGAAGGAGCGGTTGCTGAGGGTGCCGCCGTATTCGCGGGCAAAGGGAACGCCCTGCGCCACGCACTGGTCGATGATGTTAACGCTCACTTCCGCCAGGCGGTGCACGTTGGCTTCGCGGGCACGGTAGTCACCGCCCTTGATGGTATCGTAGAAGAGGCGGTAAACCGAATCGCCGTCATTCTGGTAATTCTTGGCCGCGTTGATGCCGCCCTGCGCAGCGATGGAGTGGGCACGGCGGGGGGAATCCTGGAAGCAGAAGGCCTTTACCTTATAGCCCAGCTCTCCGAGTGCTGCAGCGGCAGAAGCTCCTGCCAGACCGGTACCGACCACGATGATCTCCAGCCTCCGTTTGTTGGCAGGGTTCACCAGCTTTACGGTACTTCTGTACTGTTCCCATTTTTTATCGAGGGAACCTGCGGGAATTTTTGCGTCTAACATATCGTCAGTCATTCGTTTTTAAGGTGAATGGTCGATCGTGAATCGTGAATCGTCAATCGTCAATACTCTTCATTCACGATTCACGATTGACGATTCACGCCGCCTAGTTCGGGCTTACCCAACCGAAATACATGCTGATGGGCATGAGTGCGAACAGCAGGCATACGATGATGGTAAAGCCATAGCCGAGGCCTTTCAGGAGGCCCAGGTATTTTTTATTGTGCACGCCCATGGAGCGGAAGGCGCTGTGAAACCCGTGCCACAGGTGGAAGGCCAGGGCCAGCACACCTATGATGTACAGGACCACCACGATAGGGTCCTGGAACGTGTCGAACATTTTCAGGTAAAGGTTATGCACGGGAACGTCGCGCTGCGGGTATGTAGCCGGCTGCAGGTCGTGCGTGATGCGGGAGGGCACCCAAAACTGGGCTACGTGCATCACCAGGTATAAAAATATGAGGGTACCGAGGAGGGCCATGCTGCGGCTCATCCAGGTGCTGCCCCTGTTGCCAAGTTCTACCTTGTACCCCTGTGCCCTGCGGGTGCGGTTCTTGGCCTCTATCATATAGCCCTGAACTACGTGCAGGAGAATGCCGAGGAACAGGCCTATTTCCATGATTCTTATAACCAGCGAAGCGCCCATGAAATGGGCAGCCCTGTTGAACATGGAGCCGTTGTCGGAAGGATCGGTGAAGGGTGTGTCCAGGTCATAAAAAATGCAGGAGTTAAGTCCCACATGCACCACCAGGAAACTGATGAGAAACAAACCCGTTAATGCCATCACGATTTTTCTACCGACAGGAGAGGTAAAGAATTGCGACCATTTCATATACAGAGAAGGGGTTGAAAATTTATGCGCAAAGGTAACACGGGAATGCCATAGTAGGAAGAATTAATTAGAGGTGGAAGGTTAAAGGTAGAAGGCGGAAGGTCCCTTAGGTGCGGTCAGTCATTACTGGGTGTAAGCTCTCTTTGAAAAAAATATTCAATATTCAATTTTCAACGCTCAATGCTCAAGTAAACCGTCGAATTGGAACGCACTTGAGAATTGAACATTGAATATTGAATATTTTCCCTGAAACCACTGTACGCTCTGCAGAAACCGACTGCACCTAAACACCTTCCGCCTTTTGCCTTCTCCCCTAGATCCCCAGCCTTCGTCCCAGTTCGTCATCTATCTTCTTAAACAAATGAAAGGGCTTATAGATGCGCCAGTTGGAGAGATCCATCAGCTCTACGTAGTAATTGAGCTTGGCTTTTTTGAAGTCGTATTGGGTGGCTTCGGGCATGTTGATGCTCACGATCCAGCCGCTCTCTTCGCTTACTTCTTCGTACCATTCCTGGTAATAGTCCCTGTCGCCGCTGTGGAAATTGAGCACGTTCTCGCTGATAAGGATGAACTTGAAGATGCCTTCCTTCATGAACTTGTCCATCACTTCGCGCTTCAGCTCCATGATGTCGTTCTCTATGGCATCGTTCCACTCGCCTATCAGCTCTATCACCACGTACTGCTCCTCGTAATCGGCCTGGAGCACCTTGAGGTAAAGGGTGCGGCTGCCGAAATCATCCCATTGCGGATGTATGTAGTAATTGTAAACCGTTGCCGTAAACTCGAATTCCGAGTATTGCCTCTTGTAAAAAGGCGAACGCTCATCGTCCTCGCTCACGTATATATGACGCCAGTTATAATATGGTTCAATGTCGTGCATGTATCTTTTCCCCGGAGGCTCCTTCCGCCTCCTCATTTTTATCCTTTACAAAAGGCTTGCCGTGAGGGAGATGACCGATTAGAGACCACCGATAACCGATGGGATAACCGATAATCTATGACCGTAAACCGACTACAGACGACCAACACAGCATAACGGTTGCCGTGCCACTCATCGGTGTTCTCTAATCGGCCATCGGTCATCGGTCATCGGTCATCGGTCGTCGGTCATCGGTCGTCGGTCATCGGTCATCGGTCATCATAACTATCTACCGCCTTCTTCACACTCCCGTACTTCAGCAGCAGTTCCCGGGCTTTGTCGTAGTCCGTAAGGTTAAGTTTTTCCATGATCATCCGGGTGCCGCGGTCGATCAGCTTGTCGTTGGTGAGCTGCATGTTCACCATTTTGTTGTCTTCTACCCTGCCCAGTTGGATCATCACCGTGGTGGAGATCATGTTCAGGATGAGCTTTTGAGAGGTGCCGCTTTTCATGCGGGTGCTGCCCGTCACAAATTCAGGGCCTGCATCCACTTCTATGGGGAAATCGGCTACGTCCGTCAGGGGCGAGCCGGGGTTGTTGGTGATGCATCCGGTGATGATGCCCCGCTTCTGGCACTCCTTGAGGGCGCCGATCACGTAAGGCGTGGTGCCGCTGGCAGCTATGCCCACCACCACATCCTTGTCGTTGACGGAGTGCTTCTGCAGGTCGCTCCAGCCCTGGTCCCAGTTGTCTTCGGCTTTTTCAATGGCCTTTGTAATGGCTTCGTCGCCGCCGGCAATTACCGCTACTACCAGCCCGTAAGGCACGCCGTAGGTGGGCGGGCATTCGCTGGCATCCACCACGGCCAGGCGGCCGCTGGTGCCTGCGCCAATGTAAAACAGTCTTCCGCCTGCGAGCATCTTGTCTGCAATGGCGCCTACCAGTCTTTTTATCTGGGGGATGGCACGCTCTACGGCGTCCGGAACCGTCCTGTCTTCCTTGTTGATGTTGGTCAGTATCTCGCCAATAGACATTTTTTCCAGGTGGCGGTATTTGCTGGGCTGTTCCGTTATTTTTTCAAATGCATTCATAAATCTATTTCCTGTGGTAGTCTACCAATCCCTGCATGGGGTTTTTAAAGATAACGCCCATCTCAAATCCGTAGGAGCGGCAAAGATCGGTCACAACATCGCGAAAGCCAAAGGCTACGCTACCCACAAAGCTTACGGGCAGCTTCCATACCTCGGGATATTTGCTCAGGTGCTGAAAGAAAAAATCGTTCAGCCCGTCCTCGATGATGTTCTCGATCATGTAATGCCCCCTGTTTTCTGCAAGGAACATGGTGAAGCTTGCCAGGTAGCGGTTGGGCAGCGGCTTTTTGTACACATTGTCCAGTATCTCGGCGCTGTTGGTTACAAACCGGGCATCGAACCGGGCCCTGAGATCGTCGTCAAAGGTATTGTAAAGGTAATACTGGATCACCTTTCTGCCCAGGTAAGCCCCGCTGCCCTCGTCGCCCAGCACATAACCCAGCCCGGGACTGTTCGTAACGATCTTCCTGCCATTATAATAGCATGAGTTGGAACCCGTTCCAAGTATGCAGGCAATTCCCTTTTCATGGCCGCAGACAGACCGGGCGGCAGCCATCAGGTCGGTCTGCACCTCCACGCGGCTGCCGGGGAAGACCTTCTTCATGGCCTTCTGCACGCTTTTGGCATTGGCCGGATTGGCGCAGCCCGTGCCGTAGTAAAAAACTTCCTCTATTTCAACTTTCTTCAGCTTCGGGGCCAGCTCGTCCTGCACCAGGGCGGCTATCTGTTCCGTATTTAAAAAATAAGGGCTGATGCCCTGTGTAAATAAAGTTCTTTTTTTCCCGTTATTGATCAAACACCATTCTGCTTTAGTGGCCCCGCTGTCGGCTATTAAGGTAACTGGCATCTATTTCTGAACTTAAAGTATTGTTGAAAGTATTGCAGAATATCCAATGATTATTTCAAATGGGCTATTTTGCAACAATTTACAAAGTAACGGCAGACAATGGTCAATAAAAAATTACAGGTCTGGTTACCCTTGATTTTCGCACTGGTGATGATTGCCGGGATGTTCTTCGGCTTCAAGTTGCACCAGCAAACCGGGAGCACACAGGGATTTTTTAAGAAGGACAGGAGGACCTCCCTCCAGGAAGCGCTCGATTTAATCAAAGACCGCTACGTGGATTCGGTAGGACTCGATTCACTTCAGGATGATGCCCTCGAAGGGCTGATGAATAACCTCGACCCGCATTCTGTTTACATACCCGCCTCGGGCGTTGGCGAAGCCAACGAAGACCTCATAGGGAATTTTGAAGGCATAGGCGTTGAGTTCAATATCTTTTCGGATACGGTGCACATTCTTTATGTAGTACCCAATGGCCCCGGCGACAAGGCCGGCCTCCAGATCGGCGACAAGCTGCTGAAGGTGAACGAAACCTCGGTTATCAGCAAAACCCTGCCCAGTTCCGACATCCGCCGCATGATCCGCGGCGAAGCGGGCTCCGTGGTAAAACTCACCATCCTGCGCAACAACACCCTGCAATACATTGACGTGCGCCGCGGTACCATTCCCCTCCCCTCCCTCGACGCCAGCTACATGCTTGATGCCACCACAGGCTATATCAAGCTCAATAAATTTTCCAGCAATTCCTACCGCGAGTTCATGGCCTCCATGGAAGCGCTGAGCGGCAAGGGCATGAAAAAGCTCGTTCTCGACCTGCGCGGCAACGGCGGCGGCTTTATGCAGGAAGCCACCAATATTGCCGATGAATTCCTCTCCGGCAACAAGCTGATTGTATACACAGAAGGCGTGAACAATAAACGAAGGGAGCACAGGGCCGGCAAGGAAGGCGTGTTCGAGGAAGGGAAATTGGTAGTACTTGTAGACGAACTGACCGCCAGCGCAAGCGAAGTTGTGGCCGGCGCCCTGCAGGACCACGACCGTGCCACCATCGTGGGCAGAAGGACCTTTGGCAAGGGACTGGTGCAGGAGCAATATGAGCTGAGCGACGGCTCGGCCCTCCGTCTTACCGTGGCCCGCTACTTCACCCCCTCCGGCCGGAGCATACAGCGTCCGTACGACAAGGGCAAGAAAGTGTACATGGAGGAAATCCTGAACCGCTATGAGAGCGGCGAGATGCTGACGGCCGATTCCATCCACTTCCTGAAGGACAAGACCTACCGCACCAGCGGCGGAAGGACCGTGTACGGCGGCGGCGGCATTGCCCCCGACGTGTTCGTGCCCATTGATTCCAGCCTGTTCACCCAGAGCGTTACCCGCCTGTACCTGGATGGACGCTTTAATAATTTTGTATACCACTACTACATCAACAACCGCGACAGGTTCAACCAGTATAAAACACCTTCGGAACTGGCCACCCGCTACACCAATATGTCCGAAGCCTGGGAAGAGCTGGTTGGTTTTGCCATGAAGGACAGCATCAACCTGAAAAACGTTCCCCCCGACGACCGCATCAAGATACAGCAGCGCATCAAGGCCTATCTTGCCCGCCTGAAATGGAGAACCCAGGGCTACTACGAGGTGTTCAATTCATACGACCCGATGGTGAGGAAAGCGATGGAAGCGTTGAGATAGGGTCGTGAATCGTGAATCGTCAATCGTGAATGGGTCGTTTACTGGGTAAGAAGCTTTTCTTTAGCGGTAAGTTCTATTTTAAATTCTCAATATTCAACGCTCAATGTTCAATTCTCAAGTGCCTCCTAACGAACACCCTCTTTGTTAAGGAACGTCCTTGAAAATTGAACATTGATTATTGAATATTAGAAGAAATTGACTGCCTCAAAAGAAAAGTATCTACTCCATAAACGACCCTTGTACGATTGACGATTCACCATTCACGACTCTCCCCTGTTCCTCTTCTCCCAGTCTTTCTTCTCCATATTATAGGAAATCACCAGCCCGAGGCCGCCGCCGATGGCAATGAGGGCGAAGTAGAGGGGGGCGGGTTCGTCGTAGTGTACAGAGTTTTCGCCGGAGTGCACATAGTTATTAATCAGGCTCATATCTATAATATAGGCCAGCAGCAGGCCAAGACCGGCGCCCACGAACAGCAGGCCGGCTTTAAGGCTCCTGAAAGGGGCGGGACGGGAATCCTTCGGATTCAGCCCTTTTTCTATCATAGCCATGTTTTCACGGCTTCTCAGGTAAACGATGCCAAAGATCAGGGCAAAGCCTCCCAGGGGTACCAGAATGGGTATCAGCATTTCTACTCCGTTCATAAAATAAAATTATAGGTTTTAAGTTTTGTTTGCTGGAGTATCAGACTACGGAGTATTTGAGCAGGTTACAGGAATTTGGAATTAGGATTGAAAGGATAACCGATGAGCGACCACCGACCAACGAATCTTTGCGCATCTTTGCGAACTTTGGGTCAATGAACCGACTTATGGCTTACGGCTTAGGACTCGAAGCGAACAGCTATCAGCTAATAGCTAACAGCCTCCCTGTAACCTTCCCTCAGGCAACAGCGTCACATCCCCCGCATGCACCCCGGACTCACTGATACGGACATAATCCGCCTTGTACTGGGCGGAGACCGCCAGAGCTATTCGCTGCTGGTGGACCGCTACCGGAATTATGTGTTTACCGTGGTGCTGCGCTATATAAAGGTGCGGGAAGATGCAGAAGAAGTAGCCCAGGACGTGTTTGTAAAAGCTTACCGGTCACTGGCCGATTTCAGGGGCGCATCCAAGTTCAGCACCTGGCTTTACACCATCGCCACCACTTCCTGCCTCACCTTTCTCCGCAAAAAAAGGCCGGAAACCCATTCCCTGGACCAGGAGCATGTGGCAGAAGCGGCGGACAGCATCGACAGCGGTTTGAGAGCCAACCAGGTGGAGCAGAAATCAAAGCTGCAAATGGTGAACAGGGCCATAGGCCTGCTGAGCCCCGATGATGCCCGGGTGATCACTCTTTTTTACAAGGGCGAGCAAACACTGGAAGAAATGGCGCAAATCCTGAACAAGGAGCCCAACGCCGTAAAAGTGCAGTTGCACAGGGCCAGGACAAGGTTAAAAGAAAAAATGCAGAAACACTTTTCTGCCGAAATAAAGGATCTTTATTAAACCAAAAGGTTGAGCTATGACAGCAGAATATGAGCATACAGGCTTCCCTCACCCGGAGGACATGGAAAAGAGATTGTGGGAGTATATCGACGGCTTTTCCGACGCCACCGAAAAGAACGCCGTGGAAAAACTGATCGCTGAAAACAGTGAATGGAAGGCCCGCTATGCCGAGCTTCTTGAGCTGCACCAACTGACCGGCATCACCGAACTGGAAGAGCCCTCGCTTCGTTTCACCCAAAACATAATGGAGGAAATTGCACGCCACCAGATAGCTCCCGCCACCAAGACCTACATCAACAAGCGAATCATCTGGGGCATTGCAGCTTTCTTTATCACCATCATTGCAGGCTTCCTGGTTTACGCCATCAGCCAGGTCAACTGGTCTGCCGGCAAGTCCGACGGCACCCTCGGCGGCCTTGATCTCACCAGGATAAATTACGGCGCCGTATTCAACAACACCTTCGTCAACATCTTCATGATGCTCAACGCCATCCTCGCCCTCATGTTCCTCGACAGGTATCTGGCCGCGAGGAGACGGGAGATGAGAGGGGAATGATAGAGGCGCGGCCGTTTCTGGTTTCTTATTTCTTGTTTGTTGTTTCTGGTTCGTTAGGGTAACATTCATTATTCCTGGTGCAGCCTCCGCATCTTTGAGCCTTGTGGTTAACCACGGAGGCCCAAACAAGTAGTAACTGCAAAGAGAGCGGGGAGATACACCGGAAGAACAAGAAACAACAAACCAGGAACAAGAAACACCCTAGTCATTAAACTTCTTCTTCAGCTCCATCAGCTTGTTCTGGAACGCATTTAATGGTTCCTGCTTTTTCTGAAAACCTTTGCCGGTTTGCTTGGAAGTGACCGCCGGACGCTGTTCGCGGGGAGCGGCTTCCTTCATGGAGAGAGCGATACGCTTGCGGGCTACGTCTACTTCGGTGACGGTTACCATTACCTTCTGGTTCAGCTTTACCACTTCGTTGGGATCACTCACAAATCGGTTGCTTAGCTGCGATACGTGCACCAGGCCATCCTGCTTCACGCCTATGTCAACGAAAGCGCCAAAGTTGGTGATGTTGGTAACGATGCCGGGAACCTTCATGCCCACCTTTACATCCTCGATGCTCTTGATGGTTTCCTCGAAGCGGAACTCCTCGATAGTAGCGCGGGGATCGCGGCCGGGTTTTTCCAGCTCGCGGAGGATGTCGTCGATGGTGAATTCGCCGACCGCTTCGGAGATGTAATTTCTTTTATTGATCTGCTTGCGCAACTCGGCCCTTCTTATCAGCTCTTCCAGCGAAGCCTGCACATCCTTTGCCATCTGCTCTACCACGGCATAACGCTCGGGGTGAACAGAGGAATTATCCAGCGGGTTCTCCGCTCCGGGAATGCGCAGGAAGCCTGCACACTGCTCAAAGCTCTTAGGGCCCATCAGTGGAACCTTCTTCAGCTCTTCACGGCTTTTGAACGGTCCGTTCTGGAGGCGGTGGTGCACGATGTTGGATGCCAGCGTGGAGCTGATTCCCGATACGTATTGCAGCAGGTGCTTGGAAGCGGTGTTCACATCTACCCCTACAAAATTCACTGCGCTTTCAACTACCCTGTCAAGGGCCGTCTTCAGCTTTACCTGGTTCACGTCGTGCTGGTACTGGCCTACGCCTATGGATTTGGGGTCGATCTTTACCAGTTCGCTCAGGGGGTCCAGCAGCCTGCGGCCGATGCTTATTGCGCCCCGTACCGTTACGTCGTGGTCGGGGAATTCCTCGCGGGCCACTTCGGAGGCGGAGTAAATGGATGCGCCGCTTTCATTGACCTGGAAAATATTTACGGGCCTGCCGAAGTCGATGCTGCGTACCAGTTGCTCGGTTTCACGGCCGGCGGTTCCGTTGCCCACGCCAATGGCTTCGATGCTGTATTTCTCCGCCAGCCTTTTTATTTCAGCCACGCTTTCCTGCCACTGGTTTTGCGGAGGGTGGGGATAGATGGCGCTGTTGTATATAAGGTTTCCCTGCGCATCCAGGCACACAAGCTTGCAGCCGGTGCGGTAACCGGGATCGAGGGCCAGCACACGCTTGGAGCCCAGCGGCGATGCCAGCAGCAGTTGGCGCAGGTTTTCGGTAAACACGTTGATGGCTTCCTCGTCGGCCTTGCTTTTGCTGAGCAGGCGGAATTCATTTTCGATGGAAGACTTGAGCAGGCGGTTGTACGAATCTTCAACTGCTTTTTTTACTTCCGCAGCTGCGGCATTGGATGCTTTTATGAAGATGCGCTCCATCTCTTCCACGGCCGTTTGCTTTTCAATGCTGATGTCCATCATCAGGAAGCCTTCCTTTTCGCCGCGGCGGATGGCCAGTATGCGGTGCGAGGGGCATTGCGACAGCGCCTGGCTGAACTCGAAGTAGTCGCGGTATTTCTGCGCTTCCTCTTCCTCCTTTTTTGCAACGATCACCTTTGAAGTAAGAAGGGCGGTTTCGGTAAAGAGCTGGCGCACCTTGTTGCGTGCCTGCTCGTTCTCGCTGATCCATTCGGCAATGATGTCACGGGCGCCCTGGAGGGCTTCCCTTGCATCCTTTACCTGCTCGTTGACGAACTTTGCGCCTTCCTCTTCAGGTTGTATGGAACCCTGCTCAAGCAACAGGTGGGCCAGCGGCTCCAGTCCTTTTTCCATTGCCTGGGTAGCTCTTGTCTTGCGCTTGGGTTTGTAGGGTAGATAGATGTCTTCCAGTTCGGTGGCGCTGTAGCACTCTTCGATGCGCTTCTTCAGCTCCGGTGTCATTTTGCCCTGCTCTTCGATGGTCTTCAGAACGGTTTCCTTGCGTTTATCGAGCTCGGAAAAATAACCTGCTTCTTCTACCACGTTACCAATAGCCACCTCGTCCATGTTGCCTGTGGCTTCCTTGCGATAGCGGGCCATAAACGGAATGGTGGCGCCTTCCCGGCTCATCTCGTACACATTAGCGACCTGCTTCACGGTCAGGGCCAGTTTTTCAGCGATTTTCTGGATATACTTCGGGTCCATGTCAACAATTTAGGGGGTGCAAATCTAGGGGATTTCGTTCGCTTCGCTCACGGGGATGATTTCACCGCCAGGACGCCAGGACGCGAGGAAGGTTTCACGCTAAGGCGCAAAGAAGCAAAGAGGAGTATGTCGGGTGGTTGGCCGTCTATTGTCTCTCATCCACCGCGTCTCCTTCCCTTGGCGTCTTTGCGTG
>DASWNB010000342.1:0-10537 GCA_036399455.1 Flavisolibacter sp.
AACCGAGCCGCTTCCAGGCGGGGCAAGTGGTTGCTGCTGTTCCTTACCTCGCCTTCAAGCAGGGTTGTGTATTCGAAGCCGCGGCCGTCCACGTAAGCTGTTTTTAGCCCGGTCGGTGAAATCCAGGCGTCGCCCCTGAGCTTTGTTGCCCCGCTGAGGGAAAGCGGCCGCTGGTGATCGGCCATGTAGAGGCAGCCATCCATGGCGGGCGGAAGGGAAATGCCATAAAGAAAGCTTTTCTTCTTCATCCACCTGCCTGTCCGGGCCTCGGCGGTAGCCACCTGGTAAAGCCCCCACCACCCGCGGCGGATACGCACCGAGTCGCGGCCTTCCCCTGACAGGTCGAGGGTTTCGTTGCCTGCTGTTTCCAGCGTATCGCCAAGTATAAGGCTGATGGCCGACTGGAGGTTTCTTTGCACCCGGCTTTCGGTGTGGTGCAACTGGAAGGTCCTCCTGTTGTGGTATCCCAGCAGGATGACAGAAGACACCAGTATGGCCAGTATCAGAGAAATGACCACCGACAATACCAGTGAGCTTGCTTTCAGCTTTTGAAACACTTTACCTGTTTAATGATAAAAAAAAGATTTAACCGCCAAGACGCAAAGACGCAAGAATACGTAAGCCCTAATTCCAAATTCCTGCTTCCTCGCATCATTGGCCTCCCTGCCCCGCACCTTTCGCCTTTTCACCTTCTACCTTCACCCCTTCCTCATAATAGGTTTCCCGCTTTTTGCCGTCGGGCAGGTATTCGGTGAGCTTTCCGTGCACCTGGCCGTTACGGTGGCTGCCTTCGGAAAGCCTGCGGCCGGAGGAGTCATACCGGGCGAAAGCGCCGTTGAGATGGCCGTTTTTCCAGGCGGTGGTGGATTGAAGCCTGCCGTCGGGGTACCAGGTTTTCCAGTCGCCTTCCTTTAGGCCGTAGCGGTAGCTGCCGTCCTCGCGTAGGTTATTGTTTGGATAGAAAACCTTGTAATTGCCGTGGAGAAGCTTGCCGGCGTAGCTGCCTTCGGTAACCAGGATGGTGTCCTCGCGGTGCCAACTGTACAGCGACCTGGGATTGACCCTGAACTTCCGGGGCGCCTGTGACGTATAGAATTGGTAAAGAGTATCGCCTTTGTGAAGCACTACCCTGCCGAGGGCTTTTACCTCGGGCATGTTCTGGGCGGTGGCTGTGCTGCCTGCTGTCAATGCCAGGGCCAGCAGGATGATCCGGTTCATTCTTTTCATGGTAGCACGATTGCGTTTTAAGTACGGGATAAGATATATTGAAAACGGATGATGTTAAGGGAAAAGAGGATGAATGGAGAGAAGGGATGAGCGATTAGGGACCACCGATGACCGATGAGAACCAGTTTCTTGTTACGGTTTCTTGTTCCTGCTGCGCCTGCGGCAAGCCTTCGGCGGCCGAAGGGTTCTTCAGGTGTACGTGTGGTTTCTTTAGCAGCCATTCTTTGGATGAAAGGAACCGCGATCAGGAACTGTTTCTCTTTGTGCACCCTTTGCGTCTTCGGGCCTTAGTGGTTATGCCAGGAGCCATAAATAACGTAAAAATAATCTCGCGTTTTTGTGGGTAAATCCTCAAAAATTCTTGAGGTTTTCCCCATAAAATCGTCTAATATTGCTCAGCATACACCCCCTTTGGGTTCATCCTACAGAAAAGCTAACCTTCACCAATCTCCTGCGATTCCCGCTAAATTTTAAACAGCATCAAATGCACAAACTCTACCGCTTTCTGTTTGCGGGATGCTTCCTGCTTTTGGCATCCTCCGTTCTTGGACAAACCAGCCTTCATTATTGGGACTTCAACACCGGCGTTTCGGGCACTCCCTGGGGCACCCCTATCCCTGCCACCCAAACCATCGGCTCGGGCTCGCTCTCCCATCCTTATGGCAGCAATACCGACGCTTTTGCAGGAAGCACTCTTGACGCTCCCGGCTTTACCACTACCACCGCAGGAGCTTCCTTCTCCGTAGTGGGAACCGCCACCAACAGCCAGGCTTTTATTCTGACCATGCCTACAACGGGCTACCAGGACGTAAAGCTTACCTACGCCACCCGTGGCACCGCCACCGGCCACACTACCCATACTATTGATTACTCTACCGACGGCACCAACTATACCAATATAGCCACTATAACCGGGCGTAATGTCACAACCTTTTCCCTGCAGACCGTGGATTTTGCCGCCATCGGGGCTACGGACAATAACCCGAATTTCAAAGTAAGGATTACAGTTTCCGGGGCCACCGCTTCCGCCGGCAACAACCGTTTTGACAATATCCGCCTCAGCGGCGCAGCCCTTTCCGGCGGAACCAACACACTTACCACCAGCGGCACATCGAACGCCGCCGAGGGAGGCTCTAACGGCAGCTTCACCCTGGGCTTCAGTCCGGCTACCAGCGCCTCTACCACTGTTGACTATGCCTTTACCGGCACCGCCACGTTCACTACTGATTACACCGTGAGCTTCTCCGCAGGTACTCCCAGCGGCTCCGGCTCCAGCGGCACGCTGACCATCCCTTCAGGCGTTTCCAGCATCACTGTTACCGTTACTCCTGTGGATGATGCAAGCGTGGAATCTTCCGAAACCGTCATACTTACGCTTTCCAACCCAAGCGGCGGCTACACCCTCAGTCCCGCCTCGGCAAATATTTCCATTACCGACAATGACGTGGCGCCTCCAAGCACCATCAACTATACCGGCAATGTTTGCGAGAATTTCAATACACTGGCCAATTCCGGTACTTCTTCCACTCTTCCTTCAGGCTGGCGCTTTGTTGAATCGGGTACCAATGCAAACACTCTTTATACGGCCTCTGACGGCACCCTCAACTCAGGCGATACCTACAGCTTCGGCTCCACCAGCAGCACCGATCGGGCGTTTGGAACGATCAGGTCGGGCAGCAACGTGGCGACTATAGGAGCTGCTGTCAGCAACAACACGGGCGCTACCGTTTCCTCGCTCAACATCAGCTTTACCGGCGAACAGTGGAGACTGGGTGCTACCGGCAGGAGCGACAGGCTCGACTTCCAGTACAGCCTGGACGCCACCGCCCTCACGAACGGCACCTGGACCGATGTGGACGGCCTTGATTTCATTGCCCCGGTTTCTTCCGGAACAGTAGGTGCGCTGGACGGAAATGCCAGCGGCAACAAGACCAATATCAACTATACCATCAACGGTCTTTCCATCCCCGCAGGGGCCACTTTCTATATCCGCTGGGTAGATTCGGACGCCTCGGGCGCCGATGACGGCCTGGGCATAGACGACGTGTGCCTGACACCGGGATGTACCCCGCCCACCAACCAGG
Organism: Flavisolibacter sp.; assembly: GCA_036399455.1. GTDB lineage: Bacteria > Bacteroidota > Bacteroidia > Chitinophagales > Chitinophagaceae > Flavisolibacter. The sequence goes on from DASWNB010000342.1 coordinate 3,312, forward strand.
CCACTGCGCTGAATTTCACTCCCGGCCTGCAATCCATCTCGGGCAGCTTTACGGCCGCCGCTTCGGGTTCCACCAATGCAGACGCCTACCTGGTTCTGATCAGCACATCGGCCACACTGTCCGAGCAGCCCCTTACCGGCAACACCTATGCCGTGGATGATGTAGTTGGCAATGCCCGCGTGGTATCGGTAAACGGCAGCACCAGCTTCACGGCAAACGGCCTCACTCCCGGAACTACTTATTACTTCTTTGTATATTCTTCCGTAGCGGCCAGCAATTGCTACAACCTGGTCAGCCCGCTTACCGCCAGCGTGTCCACCACTACCCCGCCGCCCTGTACGGCTCCGTCCACACAGGCCAGCAGCCTGAATGCCTCCAACATCACGGGCACTTCAATGGACATCAGCTATGTACGCGGCAACGGCGACAACGTGCTTGTTGTGGCCAGGACCGGCGCATCGGTCAATGCTAATCCCATCAACAGCGTGAACTACCCCACAGGCACCGAGATCGGCTCGGGCAATTTCGTGGTGTACAACGGTCCCGCTGCAGGCTTTACGCACAGCGGCCTTACGCAGAACACTACTTATTACTACGCGGTTTACGAATACAACAGCACCGATTACTGCTACAACCAGTCGCCGCTGACCGGCAATTTCACCACGGCCTGTACCACACCCGTGAACGTATCGGCCCTGAGCTCCGGCGCAGCCAGCGGACAGGTAACGCTTACCTGGACCAACCCCGGCGGCAGTTGCTTCGACGAAGTGATCGTAGTGGCTTCCACTGCTCCCATTGCAGGGGCAGGCGGCGATTACACCGGCACGGCCAACTCCACCTACACCAGCGGCGAACAGGTGGTGTACAGGGGTACGGGCACCAACGTAACGGTGAACGGTCTTACCAACGGCACAACCTATTATTTCAAGGTATTCACCCGCAAGGGCCTGAACTATTCGTCAGGCGTGCAGGTCAACGCCACGCCTTTCGATCCTTCCGCAGGCTATACCTACCTGTACGGAAACATCCACGCCCACTCCAGCTACTCCGATGGCAACAAGGATGACCTGAGCAAGACCCCGGATGACGACTATGCCTTTGCCCGCGACGCCCTGTGCATGGACTTCCTGGGCATTTCCGAGCACAACCACACCGGCGCCGGCATGAACTATCCCGATTACCTTCAGGGCTATAACGAGGCTAATTCCATGAACCTGGTTACCGGTCCCACAGGAAACAGCATCGTAACCCTTTGGGGTATGGAATGGGGTGTGATCAGCGGCGGCGGACACGTACTGGTATATGGATTTGATGACGACCTCATTGGATGGGAAGCCGGTAATTACGACATCTTCGTGGCCAAGAACGATTACTCTTCGCTCTGGAACGTGATCAACGCACGACCCGGCGCACTGGCTACGCTGGCCCACCCCAACAGCTCGGATTACGGCAACATCGCTTCTACCTATAATGCCGCTGCGGACAACGCCATCGTAGGCGTAGCGGTGGAAAGCGGTCCCGCCTTCTCCACATCGAAGACATATAACGACTTCCCCTCATCGCTGGCCTACCTGAACTACTACAGGACCATGCTGGCAAGAGGCTACCACCTGGCGCCGCAGATGGACCAGGACAACCACAACCTCACCTTTGGTACGGCTAACACCAACAGGATGGTGGTGATGGCTACCGCCAAGACAAGGGAAGCGCTGATGCAGGCCATCCGCGCCAACCGCTACTATGCTTCGCAGGACTGCAACATGAAGATCGACTTCACCCGCGGCTCCAGCACCATGGGCAGCAACGTGACCGGCGCAGGCGTTCCCGCCCTGTCCATGACCGTTACCGATCCCGATGGTGAAGGCGTAAGCACGATACAGGTATATGGCGCACAGGCAGGCAGCGGCACAACAACCAGCACGCCTATCAAGACCTACACCAGCACATCTACCTTTACGTTTACCAGCTCCGATGCCGAGAACGTACAGCCCAATAACACCACCTGGTATTACTACGCCATCATTACACAGGAAGACGGCAACCGCGCCGTTACCGCTCCCATCTGGTACTCCAGGAACGATGCGGTGCTGCCGGTAACACTGACCAACTTCAAGGCTACGCACAACCAGGGGAACAACACGGTGCTGCTGACATGGACCACTTCGCAGGAAACCAACAGCAGGGAGTTCGTTATCGAGTATTCCACCGATGGCACTACCTGGACCTCCATAGGCAGCGTGAACGCAGCCGGTTCCAGCCTGCACAACAGGCAGTACCAGTTCACGCACCTGGCTCCTGAAAAAGGAAACAACCTGTACCGCCTGAAGCAGATGGACCTGGACAACAGCTTCAAGTATTCGCCTGTTGCCAGCGTGCAGATCGGCAAGGCAGCCGCACAACTGTACAGCGTGTATCCCAACCCGGTGAAGGGCTACACCTTTGTAAACTCCACTTCGGCTACGCTGGAGTCCATCAACCTCCGCCTGATCGACAACAACGGCCGCGAGATAATGAGCAAGGTTTACCAGGTGAGCAAGACAACCCCTGCCCGCGTGGACCTGGCGCAGGTTGCCGCCGGTACCTACTTCGTGCAGGTCGTGAGCAACGGCAAGGTGAGCACCGAGAAGATCGTTATTTATTAAAATATATTTCTGAATATGAAAGCCCCCGTTTCCACGGAGGCTTTTTTGTTTAACCGCGAAGAACGCAAAGGAGCGCAAAGAGGCGCAAAGGCATTTCACGCACTTGTCCCGCAGCAGGCGGGAAAGGCGCAAAGGAAAGGCAAAGGGATGGCCGCCTGAACTACAATCCTTTACTGCGAGTTTCTCTCAGTGTTTCGGCGCCTCTGGAGTTATTGTGAGCCAAGAGCGCAAAGAAAAGCGCTAAAGAAGGAACTGCCGCACCCAACCTCAAACCTCAAACTTCAAACCTCAAACTCTTTGACTTGCAGGGCACTTGGCCTAATTTAGAGGTTTCAACAGGCTTTATCATGTTAAGTGAGGGGCTAAAGAGGCTATATGAAAAATATTAAGATAATAGAAGTACCATCTGAAATCGGCGCGGGCACACGGGGGGCCAGCCTTGGGATAGAGGCAATCAAGATAGCGGCGCTGGACTTTATGAGCAATTTCTTCATTCACTTCCCATCGGAAAGAATACCCGTGGAGAACAAGCTTCTCTATGAACCCATTGAATCGCCCTATGCCAAGCGCATCAAGGGCGTCATGGCCATGTATGAAAAAGTTTCCAAGGCAGTGGCAGACAGCATGAAGCAGAATTTCTTTCCCGTCATACTGAGCGGCGACCACAGCATCAGCGGCGCCACCATCGCAGGCATAAGGATGGCCCGCCCCAAAAGCAAGCTCGGTGTGATCTGGATCGACGCCCATGCCGACCTCCACACGCCTTATACCACTCCTTCGGGAAACATGCACGGCATGCCGCTGGCAATATCAATCAATGAGGACAACGAGGAAATGGCCGTTCACGAGCTGGACCCGGAAACTACCAAGAACTGGAATTACCTCAAAAACCTCGGGAAGATAGCGCCCAAGGTGCTGCCCGAAGACATTGTGTACATCTCGCTCCGCGATTTTGAAAAAGAGGAAAAAGGGCTGATAGACAAATACGGCATCAAGGTCATATCCACAAAAGAGGTACGCAGCAAAGGCCCCGAAAACGTTGTCCGCTCCGTACTCCGCTACCTCAGCGACTGCACTGATATTTATGTTTCTTTCGACGTGGACAGCCTCGACTCGTCCATCAGCAAGGGCACGGGCACTCCCGTAAACAACGGCCTCAGGGAACGCGAAGCCGAGGATCTCATTTCCAAGTTCATGCAAAACCGCAAGGTGTGCTGCTTCGAGATCACCGAAGTAAATCCCACGCTGGATAAGGAAAACCTGATGGCGGAAATCGCCTTCAACATTCTTCAAAGGAGCGTGAACGTGCTGATGATGAGCTAGGATGGTTTGAGGTTTGAGGCTAACCGCCAGGACGCAAGACGCGAGGACTGCACTAAGAGTATCGGTCATCGGTGGTCCCTTATCGGTCATCGTTCTCTTATGCAGCGGCGCGGGGTGTTCCGTTGTCAAAGCCAAAAAAGGTTATGAGAATACCGGCACTGCTTTTAATGATCGTCCTGATGGGCTCCTGCACCAAGCAGGGAGATTATTATGTATCTGGCGTGGTGATAGATGCGCAGGGATGCTATCCCGGCTCCAAGCTTGTCTGGATCGACAATCCTCTTCCGGGCCCTTACGATTTCCTGTGCAGGGATGCGCCGCCTTCCGGCATGAACTGCGGCAATTCGGTGTACATTACGAATATACCGGCATCCCTGGCAGGGACAGGACAGAAGGTAATGTTCAAAGGCTGGACAACGAAGATCAGCTGCTCTTCATCCACCACGTCTCCCAATCATATAGAAGTAGATGTGATAAAAGCCCGGTAACAACTTCGCTAATCGGTCATCGGTTAACGGTTACCGGTTATCCGCTCCAATTCGTCCCTTATCTTCTTCGCCACTATGGGGCCTAATTCGTATGCGCTCTCCAGGCAACTCTCCAGCATCTTCAGCCCTTCTTCTTCCCTCCCATTCGCCAGCAGGATGAAGGCTGCTTTATACTGCGCATCCGGCTCAAAGGTCTTTCCTTCTACCCTGTCGCGGTACAGCTCATAGGCTTTCCGGTGATCTCCTTTTTTGTAATACACCCAGCTTAGCCAGGACCAGGTTTCGGGCGATGGACGGCTGCTTACTTCTTCCAGCGCCAGCTTTTCAGCTTTGTTCAGATCAGGTACATCGGAGGTGTACAGCTCAATAAGGTACTTGTTGTACATGCTGCCGTAAACAGGTTGGGACACAGTAGAAAGGAATTGTTGTGTGTGCTCTCTCTTCAGCTCTTCATCTCCCTCGGCTTCCGCTATTTCAGCAAGAAAGAGATGGATGTCGGGCATATTCACCTGGCCCGTTATGAAGCGGGCAACCCTTTTTGCTTCGCCGGTGTTTCCTTCGTAAGAATAGGCGATCCAGGCCAGTCCTTTCAATGCATATACATACGATGGATCTTTTCGAAGAGCGTCTAGGTAGAGGCGGTAGGAATCGGATATTCTTCCCGCATGGCCATACATGTCTCCCAGGTTGGTGGCGGCCCAGCAGTAAAGTGATTTTCGGTTGGTGCTCTTGATCTTTTCAAAAGCCTGCTCCATGAGCTTTATGGCTCCATCAAGATTTCCCTTATGATCTTCATATTTTGACTGGCGGATAAGGTAGTCGAAAGAATTCGGATCGCGGAGGGCCGCCATGCTGTTGCGGGCGGTGGAGGCATTGCCAAGCTCCATCTGCACATCAAAAGAAAGCAGGGCCTGCATGTAAGGCGAACCGTTTGCCGATGCGCGGCGCAGGTATTGTTCCGCATCGCGGAAGCGGTGCTGCGTAATGGAAACCTGCGTCAGTGCCTGGCTGATGCCGGGGTCAGAATGATTCAGTTTTGCGGAGGCGCATTTGATAAGCGAATCACCGGTACGAAGGGCGGCCGCATCACCGTTTAGATGAAACAGGCCGGTGTAGGCATAGCCCAACTCCAGCAGGTTTACATAACTGCCCGTATCGAGGGAAAGACGGCCCTGCCAGAAGCGTATCTCCTCCCGGTGCTTATTTTCAGCCTGTTGAATATGAACGGGATCAAGGAAGGCAGAGTAGTCCTGCGGGTGAAGTATTTCCTTGCGGCTGCAGCTAACAGCAGCCAGCACGAGGAGAAGGAACAGGTAATTCTTCATACAAATGAAATAGTATTGCCCGGGACAGGCCCGGGCAATGTTGTTAATGGGGAGTTGCCAGGTAGGGAAAACTGTTCAGGAAGGCTTTGTCGTTGGCATTGACATTGTCCTTCGTCAGTCCCGGGTTGGAGGCGCCTGTAGGGCCGCCGAAGATCAGCAGCAGTTCCGTGTCAATCACGTCATCTGCAAGTGCCCGTCCCGTAAGCACGTTGGTTCCATCGAAGAACGTTGTAGTGCCGCTCATCTTCACGTTCAGCACATCGGTTGCCAGCAGCGCTGCAAACTGGTCCTTGTTCTGTCCCAGCGCATTTTGCGTGTAGCCAAAGCCGGTGAGCACGTTCATGAAATCGGTTTTGAAGGCAGCATTCATCGTTGAAGGCGTAGTGTTGTTGAACTGGTCTTTTTTTGCAGTGCCTACGAATACTGTGTTGATCGCGGGGCGTGCCGACTGGTCTTTTATGGTGAAGGTTCCGGATGTATCGAAATTGTCCTGCATATCATCATCGTTCTTGTCGCAGCCTGTGGCGGCCAGCAGGGTTATGGCCAGCACGCTAAGTAATCTGTTTACCTGTATCATGTTGTTTTTTTTGAAGTGATTATTTCATCTTGGTTTCGCCCCATACATTAATGGTAGCTGCGCTGCCCAGCATGGACTTGGGAACTTCCACCACAATGGAAAGCACGTTGGTGCCTGCGAACGTATCCATGCCCGGGTTGCGGAAAGAAGCCTGCGTGCCGGCCAGTATTTCCTTGAAACGCACAAGGTCAAAAAAGAATGGATCATCGCGCGGGCCGGCAAACACTTTCATGCCGTTCGAATTGCTGCCGATGCTTGGCTGCGCATTGTAAGCGGTAACTGTAGCTTCGGTCATGGAGCCGTTGGTTCTTACGGTGCTGCTGAGGCCGGGAGAAGCGGGAGCCACGGGGCCGTACACACGAATTTTCCCGTTCTGCACCAGCGCCTGGATCACCAGGTCTTCCACGTTATCGCCGGTGTTGTCGATGTTCACCTCGTACAGGACATTGGAAGGGAACTGTGCAGATGCGGTGGCGGAGGGCGACATCAGTCCTGCCACGTTCACCACGAAAACCATCTTGGTGTTGTCTGAAGGGCTTTGAAAAGCGTAGATGTCCGTAATATCTGACCCGGTGCTGGTACTCCCCGGCCCGGTTACAGCCGGCGCATCAATGTGATCGGCTGCAAATACGATCCCCGCGGCGCATACGACGATGCCGAGTCCCGCGATCATTTTTCTTGTCATAAATAAATTGGTTAAAAGATTAAGGAAATGCTTAAAAACTGTTTGAGGTTTGAAGTTTGAGGTTTGAGGTTCGTCAGGTGCAGCATTTACTATTCTTTGCATTTGCCCCGTGATTTGTGTCTTAGTGGTAACCGCTGAGACGCAGATGTACGGAGGCATGAACAAGAAATGACTGTGACACCTAAC
>DASWNB010000343.1:0-2040 GCA_036399455.1 Flavisolibacter sp.
GAAAATGCCATTAGCCTTGGCTTGATATCTTCAGTTACCTGCCGGTTAGATGCAATATAACAAACAGCATCAGGGGCAATCTCAATCCTCTTTACATAAAACACTTCCTCCCCTATCTGTGTCTGGTCATCCTGAACCTCAAAGGATTTAAGTGGAAGGCTCAGGCCATTGCCATGCGCTTTGATCACGGCTTCCTTCTGGGTCCAATAAGTATAAAAGGCGGCAAGCCGGTCCGGTGCCGTATCAATCCGGAGCCATTCGTTATCCGTCATTTGAAAGCGGAAGTCTTCATGATTGATGGGACGGGCTTCTTCAATATCGATCCCTATTCGTGAAAAAGGATCGCAGGCCAGCAGCACATGGCTGCCCGAGTGCGAGATGTTGAAGTCGGGAAAACCCGGTATGTAAGGACGGCCGTAATGCGTGTATTCCAGCCGGCTGAGAATAGAGTGGTCGCCCTTGCCTATAACCTCTATAAGAAGAAGGCGGCCGAGAAGGGCAGCCTGTGCATCCTGCCACCTCCTGAACCGCCTTACCCTGTGGGCAAAATCCTGCGGCAGCTCCGCAAGGAACTGCTCGAAGAACAGCCTGTGAAAATCTTCCGATATGATGGAATGGACTATGGTCATAACTCCCGGCCGTTCGGCCTTCGCAAATGTATGAACCATAAAGGAAGGTGGAAGGCAAAAGGTAAATGGTATAAGGAAGAAGCTACGAGTGAGTAGCCACGAGTTGCCAGCGGTGCTTTTTTCCTGCACCCTTGCCTTTTACCTTCTTCCTTTTACCTTCTTCCTTGTGCCTCCTTCGCGTCCTCGCGCCTTCGTGGTTCCCCTCCTAGAAGTCCAGTTCTATGCTTACCCCCTGCTTCAGCTCTTTTTCGATCTCCAGCTCCACGCTATAGCTGCCTATGGGTTTGGTGGGGTCCTGTATGATTTCTGCGCTCAGCTTCTGGAATTTCTCCATGATGATCTGTATTGTTTCAATGCGGAACATTTCGGAGTTGTATTCGAGGTTGCAGAAGATATCATCCTGCTCCTCGAAGAAACTGAAGGTCAGCGGGAAGCGGCTGCTCCGGTGCGGTATCTCAAAAGGTTGCAGCTCCATACCCTGGATGCGGGTCTGGCGTGTGAATGTTGCCCCGGGGCTGCGGTACACCATCATTACGTCAAAGAGGGCAGCATCGTTTTCCACGATCCATTCCAGGGGATAGCTCTGGTGCTCAAAAGCTTTCGAAACAGATGCACGCACGTGCTTCAGCAGGCCGGAAAAGCTCTCGTTTTCATCAAGGTGGCTCATCACCACAATGTTGTTGGCAAACATTCCAAGCTGCCCGGCCAGGTCGGGTATTTGGCGGCCGGAGGCTACGGTTCCCAGGCAGATGTCCTGCCGGCCGGTATATTTGAACACCAGCACGCTTAGCATGGCGGCCAGCACATCAAAGAGGTTGCAGTTCTGTTCGAGCGCCAGTTGCTTCAGCGCTGCGCTGTTGTCCTCCGCCGGCTCAAATACCAGCATTTCGCCGCGGAAGGAAGGCTTGTCTTCTTCCATATCCCTCGGGAATACACCGGGTTCGAAATCATGCAGGCAGCGGGTCCAGTATTCCCCGGCGGCTTTATTTTTTTCTATGCGTCCGTTCATCCAGGTGGAGTAATCCTTGAATTGAAACAGCAGCGGCTGTGAGTGAATAGCGCCATGGCGCAGGTACATATTATAGTTGCGGGCCAGCTCATTCACCATAAGCCTGAGCGACCAATCGTCCATGATAATGCTGTGCGTGGAAAACACAAGCAGTTGTCTTTGCGGCTCCAGCCTCACCACGCTGGCTCTTACCAGCAGGTCGCTTTCCAGGTCGAACCTTCTTGCCACCAGCAGGTCGATAAGGCGGGTAGGGTCGAATTCGTCATAGCCTTCGTACTGCTGCAGCCTGAAGCTGGCCCGGTCGGCGGACCTAACCACCTGCTTCGGACCGCCGTTTATCTCCTCAAAATTGGTCCTGAGGATTTCATGGCGGGCAATAAGATGTTGCATCGCCTTGTTGAA
>DASWNB010000344.1:0-12507 GCA_036399455.1 Flavisolibacter sp.
GGAAGAAAGACATGTTTATAAGCTCATCAAAACTAAGGACCCGGCTCAGGAAATTCAAGGTCTGTTAAGTTTCCAGATTATGGGCAACTTTATAGAAATGCATCACGTTGAAAATGCACCTCATAATATTGGAAGTAAAAAGCAATACGCAGGGGTTTGTGCTAATATGGTTGCCTTTGCCTGTAAAGTGAGTTTCGATCTGAAATTTGAAGGATTTGTGGGCTTTCTGGCCAAAACCGCTTTGATTGACCATTATAAAAATACGCTCGGAGCCACTCAGGTTTTTAACACTGCACGGATGATAATATACCCCGAGGCTGCGAGAATTTTAGTAAATTCGTACTACAAAAATTATCTCGGTGGCTAGTAGAAAGAAATACTATAGTTTGGATGATGCGGGCATTGTGGGAACTGCCAAAGAGAGGTCTTCTGCTGAAATTAAATTAGATACAAAACAAACATCTGACTTAATTAAAAGTTATCACGCAAGTTCAGGGAAGGTTAGTGATAGTTCAGCATACAAAAACCGATCAGCTTCCGGTGGAAAGACAAAAGTGGCTGTTTCAAGTGCAGCAAAGAAAAAGGTGGTCAAACTTAAATAACAAATACAATTGAAGGGAGCGTCTACCGCTCCTTTTCCTTTTTTATCTCTTTTCGTCTTTGCATAAAGCTCTTGAAACTCACAGCTGACAACTCGCAGCTTCTCTCTATTTTCGCCCCATGCTTTTTCACCGCAAAGATCTCTCTGACGAGCAGTTGCTCCGTTTTTACAGGAACCTGTTGTGGCCACGGATGATAGAAGAAAAGATGCTGGTATTGCTGCGGCAGGGCCGTATTTCCAAATGGTTTAGTGGTATCGGGCAGGAAGCCATCTCCGTAGGAGCCACGCTGGCCCTGGAAGAAGACGAATGGATCATGCCCCTGCACCGCAACCTGGGCGTGTTCACCACCCGCAACATGCCCCTCCACAAGCTGTTCAAGCAGTGGCAGGGAGCGCAGGACGGCTACAGCAAGGGCCGCGAAAGAAGCTTTCACTTCGGTACCCGCGAGCACCATATCTGCGGTATGATCTCCCACCTGGGACCCCAGCTCGCCATTGCCGATGGCGTTTCCCTGGCCTATAAGCTGCGGAAGCAGGACAAGGTTTCGCTGACCTTTACCGGCGACGGCGGCACAAGCGAAGGCGATTTCCACGAAGCGCTTAACGTGGCCGCCGTGTGGGAACTGCCCGTCATCTTCATCATCGAAAACAACGGCTACGGCCTGAGCACTCCCGTGAACGAGCAGTACCGCTGCGCCCAACTCGCCGATCGCGCCAAAGGCTACGGAATGGAATCAGTGATCATCGACGGCAACAACCTGCTGGAAGTGTACGATACCATAAAAGGCGTGCGTGAATATTGCATCCGCGAGCAGAAGCCCTATCTCATAGAATGCATGACCTTCCGCATGCGCGGCCACGAAGAAGCCAGCGGCACCAAGTACGTACCAAAGGAATTGTTTGAAGAATGGAGCGCCAAGGACCCTATCAAAAATTATGAGGACTGGCTGGTGGAAGAAGGCGTACTCACCACTGCCAATATCGATAGCATCCGCGAAGAGCTGAAGCTGAAGATAGAAGAAGAGCTCCGCGCCGGCTTCGACAGCAGCCCCGTAGTGGCCGTTACGGAAGACGAGGTAGGGGATGTGTATGCGGAGCCGTTAATGGCGAATGGGGAATGGTCAATAGGACAACCTAAGGTCATAGGGAACGATTCACCATTCACCATTCACCATTCACCCGGGTCGCCCCGTGACCTGCGTTTTATAGACGCTATCAAAGAAGGTCTTCACCAAAGTATGCAATGGCATTCCAACCTGGTGCTTATGGGGCAGGATATTGCGGAGTACGGGGGCGCGTTCAAGATCACCGAAGGTTTTGTGAAGGAGTTTGGCCGTGAGCGGGTACGAAACACACCGCTGTGCGAAAGCGCCATCGTAGGCGCTGCGCTGGGCCTTAGCCTGGAAGGATTCAAGAGCATGATGGAGATGCAGTTTGCCGATTTTGTAACGGTGGGCTTTAACCAGATAGTGAACAACCTGGCCAAGATACATTACCGCTGGGGGCAGAATGCCGATGTGGTCATCCGCATGCCAACCGGCGGCGGCGTGGGCGCCGGTCCCTTCCACAGCCAGAGCAACGAAGCCTGGTTCACCCATGTGTCCGGCCTCAAAGTAGTGTATCCTTCCACTCCTCTCGATGCCAAGGGCCTTCTTATTGCCGCCCTCAACGATCCCAATCCCGTGATGTACTTCGAGCATAAGGCCCTGTACCGCAGCATCAGCGGCCACGTGCCGGAAGAGTTTTACGAGGTGGAGATCGGCAAGGCCCGCCACGTACAGTCCGGCGATGATCTTTCCATCATCACCTACGGCAGCGGAGTGCATTGGGCGCAGGACTATTCCGCCGAGCACCCCGAAATCTCCATAGATATTTTAGACCTGCGCACCCTGCTTCCCCTTGATTACGACGCCATCCGCTCAGCGGTAAAACGCACCGGCAAAGTGCTGCTTCTCCACGAAGACACCCTCACCGGCGGCCTTGGCGGCGAAATCGCAGCCTGGATCGCCGAGCACTGCTTCCACCTCCTCGACGCCCCGATAATGCGCTGTGCTTCCCTGGACACTCCCATTCCCTTCAGCATCGAACTGGAAAAGAACTTCCTTGCCAGTGCAAGACTGGATGAGTATGTGCAGAAGCTACTGGAGTATTAGGCAGAAGGTAGAAGACTGTTGGCTTATAGCTTTTGGCTGTTAGCAGTGAAAGGGCAATGATAGTGATCTCGTGCAAATTCATGTTTGTGAACAAGCTGCTCATAGGCTGGACGTTCACGGGCCAACAGCTATCAGCCAACAGCAAATAGCCTTCTTCGCGCCTTGCCTGAACGCTTCTACTCTTTCCTCCTGAGTGCCTTTCCGCTTCGTGTGCCTAAATGCTTTTCGTTTTCAACAACAAGCTGGCCGTTGACGATGACGTACTTGAAGCCGGTGGAATAAGCGTGGGGCTTTTCAAAAGTGGAGAGGTCCTTTACGGTGTTCTCGTCGAAAATGAGGATGTCCGCAGCGAAGCCTTCGCGGAGCAGGCCGCGGTCGCGGAGGTTGAATTTTTGGGCGGGAAGAGAGGTCATGCGGCGGACGGCTTCTTCAAGGGTGATCACTTTTTCATCGCGGACGTATTTTGCCAGCACGCGGGCATTGGTGCCATAACCGCGGGGGTGCGGGGCGCCGGCGCCATACACACGGATAGAAGCATCGGAAGCAAACATGTTGAAAGGGTATTGCATGATGCGCTTTATATCTTCTTCGCTCATGCCATGAAACACCATCGATGCGCCGCCGGCCAGCATCAGGTCGATAGCGGTTTCTATTTCTTCCTTCATCCTGTGCTTACGGCCTTTCATAAGGTTTATTTGTTCAATGCTCTTTCCGTTATAGGCAGTATCTGCGCGGTGAAAGGCCACTACGGCATAGCTATAGTGCTTCAGCTTGCGCTTCTTCAGGTTCTTCGTCATATAATCCATCACCATCTTCCGCACTTCGGGACGCCTGAGACGGGCCTTGATGGAATCCTGTCCGTCGGAAAGTATTTCTTCCGGGAAAAGCGTGCTGAGCGAAGTGCTGCTGGCGGTGTAGGGATACTGGTCTATGGTTACATCAATGCCTTCGTTCCGTGCTGCTGCAACCAGGGGAACGGTTTCGCGGCTGCGGCCCCAGTTCTGCTGACCGCTCAATTTGAAGTGGGAGATCTGCACGGGCAGTCCTGCCTCGCGGCCAATGCGTATGGCTTCCTGTATGGCCTGCACCACGCTGTCGCCTTCGTTGCGCATGTGCGAGGCGTAAAGCCCTTTATAACGGGCAGCCACCTTTGCCAGGCGGATGATCTCTTCGGTTTGGGTATAGGTGCCGGGAATGTAAATGAGTCCTGTGCTCAGTCCTACCGCGCCGTCTTTCATGGCCGCTTCCACCAGGGCTTCCATCTTTTTCATTTCCTCCTCGGTAGGAAGGCGGTTGGCGGTTCCCATCACGGCCCTTCGAACATCGTTATGACCTATAAGCGTGGCCACATTTACGGAGGTCTTCAGCGAATCGAGCTGCCAGAGGTATTTTTTTATGTCCACGTTGGATGAGCCGCAGTTGCCGGTAACAACGGTGGTCACGCCATCCAGTATAAAATTATTGGCTGTCGGGTTCTTGAACTCGTCCTCTTCAATATGCGTGTGCACGTCGATAAACCCCGGCGATATGATCAGGTTGTTGGCATCTATCACCCGGGCCGCTTTCAGGTTCGACAGCTTTCCCACTGCCAGTATCTTTCCATCCTTCACCGCCACATCACCCTTGAACCACGAGTTGCCCGTACCATCCAGTATGCGCCCATTGGTAATCAGTATATCAGCCGTAATCTGTGCGCCGGAAAACAGCGAGCAGGCAATGAGCGAAGCGGTAATGAAGAAGCTTTTCATAATTTAAAATAGCGTTTTTATTTGTTTCCCCTACGGCGAGATTAACCGCCAGGACGCCAAGACGCAAGATTCTTTTATTATCAAATAAGAGGTACTATATAAAAAGAGCCAGACGAGGTTAAAAGAAAAGGCTGCCTAAAAAGACAGCCTCAATACAGTCAGGTGCGGTTGACCACTTCGCTACACTCCCTTATTAAAGTGCTATTGTTCTTTTTAGTGGGAGAGGAGGGATTTGAACCCCCGAAGTCCTAAGGACGCCTGATAGAAGTTTGAACTAGCACTTACTGGCTAAGATACGAACTAAGTTGTTCTTAATTGAAGCTGCCTCTATTTGGAAGCTAATCTTAACCAATTATTCTGAATGAATAAAACAGCAAACCATATTCACAGTCACAAATATCGAACTACCTCCTTCTGTGAAGACCTTCGTGTGCTTTGGAGCTTCGTGGTTCTCCGTAGCGGCTCTGGATCAGTCGTAAGACGGGCGGAGGGTAAAAGTTGCAGGCCTTACGCCTTCTACCCTACACCTTCCACCCTTTACTCGCCGCTTTTCTCCCCAACAAACCAATGCTCTTTATTTCGGAAGAGCACGTTGAAGGTGGTGAGGGAGCCATAGATGCGGGTGATGTATTGCTGGAGGTTCACTTTATCCTCATCGCCCAGTTTTTTGTGGGCATTGATCTGCTGCTCCAGTACGCGAAGGCGGTCGCGGAGCATGACGATCTTGTGGAAGAAGTCCTCTATAGGCAGCTCCTTTGGCTTGAGGGTTTTATCGGCCGGCTGGAGGATGAGTGTTCCTTTCTGCCAGCGGTCACCCAGGTGCACGGGTTCGGAAATGCCGCCCCAGAGGCGCAGTATCTTGAGCAGGGAACGCTCCACATCGGAATGGGTTTCAATTTCAGCAGTTACGTTCTCCGCGATGATTTCTTCCAGGTGGCTGTCGTTCTTGTCTATTTCCTTTATGCCATGATGAATGAAAGATATAAGGTAAGTGGCGTAGCGTATCCCTACAATCACGCCGGGCCCCAGCTGCGTATGCTGTAGCCTGGTGCCTATTCCTAAGGTCAGTTGCTCCATTGGCTGTAGTTTGGGGTAAATTTAGTGAGGATTTCACGCAAAGACGCAAAGGAAGGAAGAACGCAAAGAAAGCTGTTGGCTGATAGCTATTGGCTGTTAGCACTTCACGAACAGCGACAAAGATCCCGTACAAAAATGCTAAATAGGAGGTCTCAGCTTGCAGGCCGGACGTAAACAAGCCATCAGCTAACAGCTACCAGCCAGCAGCCTCTCTTGTAGAACTACTTCCCGTTCGCTTTCAATACCCTCATAAAATTCTCTCCCAGTATCTTCTTCACATCTTTCCTGCTGTATCCTCTTTCCAAGAGGGCCTGGGTGAGATTGGGGAAGGAGGCTACGTCATCGAGGTTGCGGGGGGCGGATTCGATGCCGTCGTAATCGGAGCCGAGGCCTACATGGTTGATACCGGCCAGGCGGACGATGTGGTCTATGTGGTCGAGGAGCTGGCTGAGCGGGGGGCGGAGGGCTTCGGCTTCGGCGGGGTAAGCTTTTGCCATCCATTCCTCTATTTCATACCGGGGCAGGCCACGGGCGGTGAGCGAATCCGCTTCGGCTTTATGCTTTTGCAGGAATTGCTGCTGGCGCTTCATGTAGTTGCTGTCCAAGAAACCGGAGTAGAAGTTCAGGTGGATGACGCCGCCGTTCTTTGCGATGGCTTTTATCTGCTCGTCCTTCAGGTTGCGGCTGTGCGGGCACAGGGCATAGGCGCAGCTGTGCGAGGCTATAATGGGTTTTGTCGTTACGGCTATCACATCCCAGAAGGTCTGCTCACCTACATGGCTTACATCTACCAGCATACCCAGCTCGTTCATTCTTCTCACCACCTGCTTTCCGAAATCGGTCAGTCCCTTGCGCTGTGCGGGTTGCGTGGTTTCATCCTTGGCGGATGAGGCCCAGGAAGTGGAGTTGTTCCAGGTAAGGGTAAGATAGCGGGCGCCGCGGCGGTAGAGGCTGTCGAGGTAGTCCAGCCGGTCCTCTATCATATGCCCGCCTTCCACTCCAATCATGCAGCCCATTTTTCCTGCCTTCACGGCTTTTTTGAGGGAAGACAGGTCATTTACCATCATCAGCCTGCCGGGGTTGCGCTGCACAATGGCGTACAGCGAATCTATTTCCCTGTTGGCATAGCTGAAGGCCGTGCCTTTGCCATAGCGCTCGTCGCAGAATATGGAGAACACCTGTATGTCCATACAGCCTTCTTTCCAGCGGGCCAGGTCGGAGTGGGCCCTGCCCCTGAGGTCGTGATCCATGGTCATGCCGCGGAGGGTTACGGACGACAGTACGTCGTTATGAGTATCTATCACAACGGCCTTGCGGTGAAGCTTCATGTGCCGCTGCGCACCGGCGGAAACGCAAAGGAAAAGGAGAAGGGAGAGAAGGGCTGTTCGCATGGAATGAAGTTAGGGATTTCACGCAAAGAAGGGACTAACCGCCAAGGCGCGAAGACGGCAGGGGATAATTTCAAGCACTTGTCCCGCAGCAGGCGGGAAAGGCGCAAAGAAGCAAAGAGGCAAAGAGAGAAGTACTTGGATGCCCGGTCGTTTCCTGTTGTTTGCATTCCTTCCTTGCGCCTCTTCCCGCTGCTGCGGGACAAGTGCTTGAAATGTCCTCGCGTCTTTGCGCCCTGGCGGTTATTCTAAAATCTTTTTAAGGAACCAATGCTAATAGGCTGTACGTGAACAGTCAACAGCGTCATCGGTAACCGGTGGTCGCCAATCGGTTATCCGTCTAGAACGTCTTCCTGTTCTTGAATTGCTCCGCTGAGTTCTTTATCCATGCCTGGAAGCCGTATTCGGTGGAGGCGAGGATGAACTCGTAAGTGGGGCGGTAAAGGGTCATGAACAGCTCGAGGTCGGCGCCGTCGAGGGAGGTGAGGCGGCGGACAAGGCCGCGGTTGAAGCGATAGTCGATGAATTTATCTTTTTCCTGCTGCACCAGCCTTTCCTGGAACTTAAGGGTAGACTTATTCTTGCGGAACTGGAAAAGGCGGATAAGCTCCTGCACGTCTATGCCAGCTCCCATTGGACCGATGGAGGTCATTGTTTCGAGGTTGGGCTTGCGGAAATCGAAGACCCTGGCATAGTCTCTCCGGTTCTGGAGCGAGTCCATGCGGTAGCTGCGGTTTTTGATCTTCACCTCTTCCAGCACCTGGTTATAGGTTTGCAGGGCAATGTCGAAGCGGTTGATGTCGAAGATCTTCAGCACGGGAAACTTGCGGGTGGGCTTGTCGAGATAGGAAAACCAGACGGAGTCTTTTTCACCCACCTCGATAATATAGTGGCCATTGACATCGGTGGTAGTGCCTTTGCCGGAGGTGCTGAGCACCGATACGGCTTCTACGGGCCTGAGGTAGGTGCTGTCGTAAACCGTGCCTTGTACCTTATACTGGGCCAGGGTGGCCTGCCCAAGCAGCAGCGCCAGGCAGAAAAAAGCTAATCGGTAATATAAAGCCGGCCGTTTCAACTAGAGGTTTGCAGCAAGTAACGAAAGAAATTGCAAATGGATTGTTATTACGATGACCGATGACCGTTTAGGGACCACCGGAGAGGCTGTTGGCTGATAGCCGATACCTATTATATAACGAATCTTATAGGTGGAACGTGCACAAGCCATCAGCCAATAGCTAACGGCTAACAGCTTTCCCGCCTTCTGCCTTTAGCCCTCTTCTGATCTCCTGTTCAATTATCCTCGGAAAATGCTCATGCTCAAGTGAGTGTATGCGCTGGGCGAGGGCGGATGGAGTGTCCGTGGGGAGGACGGGGCAGTGGGCCTGGAAGATGATGTCGCCGTTGTCGTAGTGCTCGTCCACGTAATGAATGGTGATGCCGGAGCGGGTTTCTCCGGCACTGATGACGGCTTCATGAACGAAATTGCCGTACATGCCCTTGCCGCCATAGCCGGGGAGCAGGGCGGGATGTATGTTGATGATATGGTTGCGGTAGGCGGTTACCAGGGCCAGCGGCACTTTCCACAGGAAGCCGGCCAGCACAACCCAGCGGATGCCTTTCTGCTCCAGCTCGGGCAGGTAGGCATCACCCCTGAAAAACCTCTCCTTTTCAATCATCAGCACGGGAATGCCATGCTCTGCAGCAATATCGATCACCCCGGCTCCCGGCTTGTTGCACACCACCAGCGCCACCTTAGCCGTCGCGGAGTCCTTAAAATGTTCTATGATCTTCCTGGCATTGGAGCCTGCACCGGAGGCGAAGACTGCTATCGCAGGGTTTGAGGTTTGAGGTTTGAGGTTTGAAGTTGGGCCGCCTGACGCCTTCGCCTCCCTACTGTAGCCTTCTACCCTCTCGTCGGTCATCGGTTGTCGGTCATCGGTTATCGGTTGTCGGTCATCGGTTGTCCTCTCTCTCAGCACCCTCATCCTCACCAACAGCTTCCGCTCGTATCTCCAGAAAAAAGAGAACTGGCCAAAAAGGAAGGCAACGCAAAGAAGGATGATCTGGTAGCCGAAGATCAGCACGGCAAGGCGCACCAGGAGCTTGGGGCCCCAATGGGTGGCGTCGGTGAAGCCCACCCAGGAGGTGATGGCTTTTGAGATGTAGGCGGTAGTGGTTCCGGTGATGGCAAATACACAAAGAATAAGAACAAGCTGCACCGGTCCCACCTTCCATTTTTGCTGAAGTCGCTGGAGCATGGTAGTGTTGAAGCAGCGAATTTAGACGTTTCGGCAGGAGTAAAAAACCACTAGGGGGATTCCTGTATTGCATTTTTCAACACTTGGAAGATGTCACGAAGCTGTCAGGCAACACCTGTTTAACCAAGACAACCGGGATGTATAAAATTCGCTGAAACTCAAGCCTGTAGCGGGTTAAAAAATTTTTCGCCGTCGTTGCGTTTTGTTAAAATCCTGTCATATTTTTGCAGCCGATTCGGAAATTATCCACATCTCAGACCAATCGATTCTATGGATTTTTATAAAATTATCTCGAAGAAGATTGTACTCCCGTGCCTCCTCTTACTAGTTTCCTTCCAAATGCAGGCGCAAGCTATCAATGGGCAACAACTCTTCGTACGAAACTGCCAATCCTGCCACGCAATCAATAAAGCTATCAGTGCCCCCGCACTGGCAGGAGTAACGGAAAGAGGTCCATGGGGTGACCGCAAAAATCTGTACGATTGGATCCACGACCCCAACAGCTTCCTTGCCAAAGACGCTTCAGGATATACCCAGGCCCTTAAAAGCCAGTATGGTTATGTAATGACCGCCTTCCCCAGCCTCAGCACTGCCGAGATAGATGCCATCATCGACTACGTAATGGCTCCCCCGGTGCAGAGCGGTGGTACAGGCGTTGAAGGCGATGACCAGGGACCCAACAAAGGCGCTGAAAACACCGGCGCCATCACCTTTGGCATTATCTCGCTCATCCTGGCCGTGATTGCCCTCGTGCTCATGCAGGTGAACAGCAACCTCAAAAAACTGTCCGACGACAAGGAAGGCATCCATCGCCCCGAGGCGGTTCCCTTCTGGCGTAATAAAATATATATAGCTCTTCTGGCACTGGTTTTCTTCGTGATTGGCGGGTTTTACATAGCCAAGGCCACCATCGGCCTTGGACGCCAGCAGGGATACAAGCCCACGCAGCCCATCTATTTCTCCCATAAAGTGCATGCAGGCATCAACCAGATCAACTGCCAGTACTGCCACAGCGCCGTTACCGAAAGCCGCCACGCCACCATACCTTCCCTTAACGTTTGTATGAACTGCCACAAGGTGGTGTCTACCTACGAAAAAGGCCCCCAGTTGTTCGATGGCGAAAAAGAGATCAACGGCACATCTGAAATTGAAAAACTTTACCAGTATGCCGGCTTCAAGCCCGGACCCAACGCCCAGTTCGACCCCTCAAAGGCAAAACCCATTGAATGGGTGAAGATCCACAACCTCCCCGACCACGTGTACTTCAACCACGCCCAGCACGTAAAAGTAGGCCAGGTGGCCTGCCAGACCTGCCATGGCGATATCCAGGAAATGGATAAAGTGGAGCAGAAGTCGGAGCTCAGCATGGGCTGGTGCGTGAACTGCCACCGCGAAACAAAGGTGAACTTCTACAACCGCAAGGACAGTTCGGGCAACAAGTTTTACAGCATTTACGAGAAGTTTCACAACGATATGGCCCAGGGAAAGATGGACAGCGTAACCGTGAAGGACATCGGCGGCCTGGAATGTCAGAAATGTCACTATTAAGCCAACAGCTAATAGCTATTAGCCATAAGCTGTTAGCTTCTGGCACAAGCACACCAAACAATAATTGACTTTCAAAACACACTATGAGCGATAAAAAGTATTGGCAGAGTTTCGCTGAGCTGAACGATAAAGAGGGTTTTAAAAGGGCCGAGAAAGACGAATTCAGGGAAGGGCTCCCCTTTGAAGACCTGGACGGGAAAGGATTACTGGACGCCAAAACCCCCCGCCGCGACTTCCTTAAGTACCTGGGTTTCAGCACGGCAGCCGCCACCCTGGCCGCCAGTTGTAAAATGCCCGTACGGAAAGCCATCCCTTACGTGAACCGCCCCGAGAACATCACCCCCGGTGTTCCAAAGTACTACGCCAGCACCTACGTACAGGACGGCGACGTGGTGCCCGTGGTAGTGAAAGTACGCGACGGCCGCCCCATCAAGATCGAAGGAAACGAGCTTTCCAGCCTGACCCTCGGCGGCACCAATGCCCGCGCACAGGCCTCCGTGCTGGACCTCTACGATACCTTCCGCCTCCGCTTCCCCCAGCGCAAGGCCGGGAAAAGCTTTACCGAAGTGCCCACCTTTGAGCAGTTGGACCAGATGATGACCGGCTCCCTGGCCAACCTGGGCGGAGCTCCCATAGTGCTGTTGACCACTACCATAGTATCGCCTTCCACCAAAGCCGCAATTGCACAGTTCCTCGGAAGATACCCCGGAAGCCGCCACGTTCAGTACGACCCGGTTTCCTACAGCGGCATCCTGCTGGCCAACAACCGCCGCATTCCCGAATACCGCTTCGACAAGGCAAGGCTTATCGTGAGCCTCGGCGCCGACTTTTTAGGCACCTGGCTGGCCCCCGTTGAATATGCCCGCCAGTATTCCTTCGGCCGTAAGATGAACGACACGAGCCGCACCATGAACAGGCACTACCAGTTTGAAAGCTACCTGAGCATGACCGGCTGCTGCGCCGACGAACGCTTTACACACCGCCCCTCCGAAACAGGGCTGGTGGCCGCGGCCCTTCTGGCTGCCGTAGGCGGCGGAGGCACCGCTCCCAACATAGGCGACGCCAAGCTGCGTGCCGCCATCCAGAAAGTGGGTAACGAGCTGAGAGCCAGCAGGGGCGGCGCCCTTGTAGTTTGCGGCAGCAACGACCCCAACGTACAAACCGTAGTAAGCGCCATCAACAGCGCCATCGGCGCCAACGGCTCCACCATCAACACCGGCAGCTCCCTGAACACCAAGCAGGGCATCGATACCGACATGGTGACCCTGGTGAACGACATGAACGCCGGACGCGTTGGCGCCCTGCTGATCTACGGCGCCAACCCCGCTTACGAATATTTTGAGGCAGATAAATTCAAGGCAGGACTGGGCAAGGTAAGGCTCACCGTTTCCTTCAACGAAAAAATGGACGAAACCACGGAGCTCTGCCAGTTCTCCATCCCCACGCATCATTACCTGGAAAGCTGGGGCGATGCTGAACCCCGCCCCGGGTACATCAGCTTTATCCAGCCTACCATCTACCCACTGTTCAAAACACGTCCCTTCCAAACCTCCCTGCTCCGCTGGAGCGGCGACCAGAGGGATTATGAAACCTATTTCCGCCAGTACTGGGCAGGACGCCTGGGCGGCGAAAGTGCGCTGGACAAGGCACTCCAGGACGGCCTGCTCGAAAGCACGCCGGACAAATCACTGGTAGACAGGGCCGCTGCGGCACTGGCTGCCGGTCTCCATACGG
>DASWNB010000345.1:0-2541 GCA_036399455.1 Flavisolibacter sp.
TTTGCTGAGTATCTTGCCCGGAATGTTCTCGTACAGCACGCTGTCGATCTTGCGGTAAACTGCATCGGCATTATGGCCCCAGAAGGCGGCGTTTGTCTGGATACGCGTAACCATGTAATAGCTGCCGTTGGCCATATCGGCATACTGCTGCTGGCCCACAACGCTCCCTTCGGGCAGGAAGCTGTAGAGCTTGCCGGGGGTGCTTACGGAGAAAAGGCCGTCGGGAGAAGCCTGCTTTACAAAGCTCACGGGCACACGCAGCTTTTCAACGTCTTCCTTGTGGCGGCTGTCGCGCTCCACCATTTTGATGGGACGAAGGGTATAACCCATGCGGCGCAGCATCTCGATAACGCCGCGGTAGCCCGGCAGGTGGGCGGCGCCCACGCCCACGAAAAGCGTGGAGCCGGTGCGAAGGATGGAATCTATATTATTGGCCTGTATCTCGTTGCGCTTGTAAAGGAATTTCTCATCAAATGCAGCCGAGTAGCTGTTGAGCTGGTTGATGGTATCCAGCAGGTCGAGGTTGCCGGTGCGGTAGGCTTCCTGGAGGCGGGCAGTGGAAAAATCCTCGTCGTAATCGAAGCTCCTGCGTTTTACGGATTTATCTTTTGCAGCATCGGCATAGGCTTCCTTCATCAGCTTCATGCTTTCATCGAAGTTCTCCACGCCGCATAGCTTCTTACCCCACTTTTTTCCCACCTGGAAGATGTAGAGGTCCAGGTAGGTATCTTCCTCGAAATCGGAGCCATGCTCGTAGCTGCGGTAAAGAAAGCTGTTGATGATGGAGGGATTGCTGTGCAGCCTGGCCTCGATAAGCTTTTCGTAGGAGGCGAACTTCAGGCTGTTGATGGTGAGGTAATCGCTTGGCTGGCCCATGCGTCCCGAATAGCCGCCATACCCGCTGGTCTCGTACTTCGACATGTCTTCCTGCCAGGATTCGGGATTGGTTTCCAGCGCCACCACGTCGGCGTTCCTGATGCCGGTGTAGAAAGAGTCCGACAGGTGGAACACCATCTTGTTGCTGACGTGCATGGTTCCAAAAAGGTAGGAAGGCTTTGAAAGTCCCTTACCGGTGATCTCCCAGAGCAGGCTGGGGTATTTATTGGGTTTTATCTTGCTGTCCTGGGCCTGGGAGAGAAAAGAACACAAAGTCAAAACTGCGGCCGTGAAAAGTATCCTCATAATCGGGTGCTGGTGCTTTAGGAAGAATGGAGTCTCTTGCTTTGAAGATAAGAAAAGAGGCCGAGAGCAGAGGGCTTCCATAAATATTTCTGGGTTTTTTTCCTAAATACCCTATTTTTGCGGCCTTTATGCACTCAATGACCATAGCCCGGTGCCGTAAGACCGAGTTAGTGGAACTACAACTCCCCGTTAATCAGAGCATCCGGTCTGGGCTTGAGGCTATCCTAAATAAAACTGCAAGAGCCCATGAAGCTTTCACAATTCAAGTTTGACCTTCCTCTCAATCTTATCGCCCAACATCCTGCTAAAAAACGTGAAGATGCCCGTATGATGGTCGTGCACCGCAAAACGGGGCAAATCGAAAACAAGCATTTCCGCGACATACTGGATTATTTCGATGATAAGGATGTGTTCACTGTCAACAACACTAAAGTATTTCCTGCCCGCATGTACGGCCGCAAGGAAAAAACAGGCGCCAAGATAGAGGTGTTCCTTCTGCGTGAGCTGAACAAGCCCAACCGCCTGTGGGACGTTATCGTTGACCCCGCCCGCAAGATCCGCGTAGGCAACAAGCTTTACTTCGGCGATACCGAAGAGCTGGTTGCAGAGGTGATCGACAACACCACCTCCCGCGGCCGCACCATCAAATTCCTGCACGAAGGCACGGATGACGAGTTCCGCCAGGTGCTGGAGAAGTACGGCGAAACGCCCCTTCCCAAGTACATCAAGCGCAAGCCCGATGAAGAGGACCGCGAACGCTACCAGACCGTTTATGCCAAGCACGAGGGCGCCGTTGCTGCTCCCACTGCCGGACTTCACTTCAGCCGCGAGCTCATCAAGCGCTGCGAGATCAAAGGCATCCGCTTCGCGGAAGTAACCCTGCACACCGGCCTCGGCACTTTCCGCCCCATAGAGGTGGAAGACCTGAGCAAGCACAAGATGGACGCCGAGTATTACCGCATAGAGGACGCCGCCTGCAAGATCGTGAACAAGGCCAAGGAAACCGGCCACCGCATCTGCTCCATCGGCACCACTACCATGAGGGGACTGGAATCATCGGTTACCGCCCAAAAGCTGCTGAAGCCTTCGGAAGGATGGACCAACATCTTTATCCACCCGCCTTACGACTTCAATATCGCCGATGCCCTGGTGACCAACTTTCACCTGCCCAAGACCAGCCTTCTTATCATGACCTGCGCCTTTGCCGGGTATGACCTGGCCATGGAAGCGTATAAAAAAGCCATCAAGGACAAATACCGTTTCTTTAGCTACGGCGATGCGATGCTGGTGATTTGATCGTGAATGGTGAATCGTCAATCGTGAATGGGGTCGTTTGTGATGGGAGATGCTTTTCTTAGC
>DASWNB010000346.1:0-2934 GCA_036399455.1 Flavisolibacter sp.
CATCCTTCTATGGGCAATCCCGGTTTAGAACCCTGGCCGTGCAGGCTTTCGGGGGAGGAGGTGAACGATCCCTACCTGGTGCTGGACCAGCTTTTTGATTTTGCCCACCTGCCGCAGGTGCGGGGATTCTTGTGGGATTGGCTCCGGCTGACCGTTACCGGCGGCTACAACCGCAAGGCAGGCTTCCGGTCCCGCAGTTCCGTCCTCATCACCTACGAATTCATGGAAAAGCTGGTAGAGGCAGCCCATATACTGCATGTAAGGCGGAAGGTGGAAGGCGAAGGGCAGAAGGCGGTACCCTTACGGGAAGAATCGCTAAAGGAGCAGGTGGACAGGATCGTCAAACTGCTTCAGCCCGCACAGGTCTATTTCCTAGGAGAGGCAAGGCAAACCATAGCGATCAGGGACGTGCCGGAAAGGAGCCCAACCTCAAACTTCAAACCTCCTTCGACCGCCGAAGACTTGCCGCAGGCGCAGCAAACCTCCTCCGGCCGCCATAGGCTTGCCGAAGGCGCGGCAAACTTTTTCCTGGCTCTCATGCCACCGGGCGGACGGTCCATGCAGGAGTATGAAAGCCTGGTGGAGAACAGCCGGCCGCTATTGCCCATGACGGTGATGGTAAAGTCCATTGCACAGGTGAACCGCTTGAGGAAAGAAGGCAACCCTTTCTTTATTAAAAATTGCACTCCGGACCGGTTAGTGTATGATAGTGGTTCGGCCCTGTTGGCGGAACCGCCTGCATTGGACGAGGAATTGTTGCAAAAGAAAGCAAGATCGGATTTTGACCGCTGGTTTGAAAAGGCTGCCGGTTTCCTGTCCGGCGCCAAAGGATTTATGGAGATGGGACAAAACAGCCTGGCCGCCTTCATGCTGCATCAATCTGCGGAGCATGCCCTTACTGCCGTTCTGCTGTCCGCCACGGGCTACCGCGAAGCCACGCACAACCTCCACAAGCTTCTTCAATACATCTCCCTCTATGCACCCGGAGTAGCGGAGGCCTTCAGCTTTACACCCGAAGAACACGGCCTTTTCCGCCAGCTTCAGAAAGCATATACGGAGGCCCGGTACAAGGAGAGTTATGAGATCAGTAATGAAGGATTGGCTTTGCTTTTCAGGAAAGTAAGTTGTTTGCATGAAGCGGCTTTGCGAGGGAAGGCGTAAGGTAGAAGGTGAAGAGGTAAAAGGCCAATGGATTCCCTCCCGCCTCCCGCCTTTCGCCTTTTACGTTACACCTTCTGCCTTCCCTCACCATTATCCACAACCGTATTCCTGCTGAATATGTAGTTGATACATAATTGAATATGGAAAAGTTTTCTATATTCATCCGTTGCTAATTTATTTAATTGCACTTCAAACGTGGCTATGGCAAGAGTGTTCAATATAGGGTTCAATCACCAGGGAAAAACCTACAGCGCCCTGGTATCCGTAAAAAATGATGAAAACGATAAAAGCGTGGATGTTCGTGTCTATGACGAATACATCCAGATCAATCTACCCCACGGCGACCTGCGCCTCATGATCTCCGATCTCGTCCGCTGCATCCTCGACCATAAGAACAAGGACAATATGGTCCTTAATGTAACAGACCATATATCGCTGCATTTGCTGAATCCGACTTGGTAGGTTTGAAGTTTGAAGTTTAAGGTTCGTTAGGTGTAACATTCCCTTTCTTGGTAAAGGCCTCTATGGGTAACTACGAAGACCCAAAGGCACGATGAACGCACAAGGAGAAGGAAAAGACTGCGCCTAACCTCAAACTTCAAACCTCAAACCTTCTTTGCACGCTCGTACTGCACCGGCCAGGGCACATCCTGTCCCAGTTCATGGGCGGCATGGAGGGGGAAGTAAGGATCGCGGAGGAACTGGCGGGCCAGCAGTATGAGATCGGCGTCGCCGCGGGTAAGGATGTCTTCGGCTTGCCGGGCTGTGGTGATAAGGCCAACAGCGCCGCTCATAATGCCAGCTTCCTGTTTTACCCTTCGGGCGAAGGGAACCTGGTATAGGGGGCCTACGGGTATGCGGGCGGAGATGTTGCCGCCGCTGGAGCAATCTACCAGGTCAACGCCCCGGCTCTTTAGCTCCCTGGCCAATGCTACCGAATCATCGGGCGTCCAGCCGCCTTCTACCCAGTCTGTGGCGGAAATGCGTACAAATAGCGGAAGCTCCTGCGGCCAGGCGGCCCTGAGGCTTTCAGTAATTTCGAGCAGCAGGCGGGTCCGGTTCTCAAAGCTTCCTCCATACCCATCTGTCCGTTGGTTGGAGAGGGGAGACAGGAACTCGTGCAGCAGATAGCCATGCGCCGCATGTATCTCCACCACCTGGAAACCTGCTTTCAGGGCCCTGAGAGCCGCCGCAAGAAAATCATCTTTCACCTTCCTGATACCTTCGTCGTCAAGCGCCTGGGGTATGGGTACGCCTTCCTTGTAGGGGAGTGCACTCGGTCCTACGGTAGTCCAGGCGCCCTGTTCCGGGGAAAGGGGTGCGGCGCCTGCCCAGGGTAGGGCGTGGCTGGCCTTCCGGCCCGCATGCGCCAGTTGTATGCCGGGTACTGCGCCCTGGCTTTTGATAAAAGAAGTAATTGAAGAGAGATAGGCAATATGTTCATCTTTCCACAGGCCAAGATCGCCGGGAGTGATCCTCCCTTCGGGAGATACGGCCGTGGCTTCGGTAATTATAAGCGATGCGCCGCCTGTGGCGCGGCTGCCCAGGTGTACCAGGTGCCATTCGTTGGCAAAGCCGTCATGGGATGAATACTGGCACATAGGGGAAACCGCCAGGCGGTTCCTCAGCACAATGCCCCTGATGGGTAAGGTTCGAAAAGCATGTTGGGGGGATTTTACGCAAAGAGAAGCTGTTAGCTTATAGCTGTTAGCTTATAGCTGTTGGCTGTTAGCGTGGCTTTTAACGAAAGTAATATCTTAAGCCATTGGCTAA
>DASWNB010000347.1:0-8755 GCA_036399455.1 Flavisolibacter sp.
GAGGGAGCGGTTCATGGCCTTGCACATGAGTATGGTGAGCAGGGTGCCCGCCGCACCAACAAGAATGCCGCCGGTGAGCATCACATAGTTATCGTAAAGGAACCCGCCGCAGGCTGCCGCCACACCGGTGAAGGAGTTGAGCAGCGAGATCACTACGGGCATATCCGCCCCGCCGATGGGCAGCACGAACAGCACACCGTAAAGCAGCGAAAGAAAAAGAATGACGTAAAACAGCACGTACACCGATGTGGTGAGACGCAGGTTCAGCCCTTCAATGGAAATGCGGTCTGCCGTGTTCACCAGGTCGCCGCTTGATTCAAAAACAAAAGATGATTCAATGGTGGACAGCAGGAAGACGGTAAGCCCGAGGATCAGCCCCATCAGCACGAGGTTCGCCACCTGCTGGCCGCGGAAGGACCAGTCTTTTATTTTCCCGTTCAGCTTACCCCAGGCCACGATGCTGCCTGCAAAAGAAATGGAGCCGATGATGAGGCCGAGGAATATGGTGATCAGCGTGCCCGTAGGCAGCGCCAGCGCGAACATGGACGTATCTATGGTTTCATCGGCGGGTATGCCCCCCATGATCTCGCGGGAAAAGTCGGAAGCCGCAAAGTGGTTGAATTCCGCTATTGAGATGAGGGCCGCACAGGCGCCGCCCATGCCGTTGAAGAGGCTCACCATTTCGGGCATGGCCGTCATCTTCACCTTACGGGCAGCCATGGTGCCGACTATACCGCCTACGGCAAGACCGGCGAAGATCCAGCCGTAGTTATGCAGCTTCGAACCCGTGTCCTGGTCTTCATAGAGGAAGATAGTTCCGAAGATGGCGATGGTCATCCCCGCGGCGGCCAGCAGGTTGCCCTTCCTGGCTGTTTCGGGGTGCGACAGCATTTTCAATCCGATGATAAAGGTAACGGAGGCGATCAGGTAGATAACGGCTAAGACGTCCATGAACGGTTATTTCTTCTTTTTTGATTTGAACATTTCCAGCATCCTGTCGGTAACCACAAATCCACCCACCACGTTGAGCGTACCCAGCACCACGGCCAGGAAGCCCAGTACCAGGGCGAAGTAATTATCGCTCTCCGCCTTTCCCATAACAATAATGGCCCCGATGATAACCACGCCATGTATGGCGTTGGCCCCGCTCATCAGCGGCGTATGCAGCACGCTGGGCACCCGCCCTATCACTTCTATTCCCACGAAGATCATCAGGATGACTATGTAAATGGTCTGCTGATTGAAGGCTATCCAGTTGAATATATTATCCATGTTGAGGTGTAAGGTTTAAGGAATTGGGAATTAGGAATTAGGGTTTTAAGCTTCGGTCATCGTTGACCGTTGACCGTTGATCGGTTATCGATTATCGGTTATCGATTATCGGTCATCGGTCATCGGTCATCGGTCATCTCTTTCACCCGCTCATGCACGACCTCGCCGTTGTGTGTAATGCAGCATCCCTTCACCAGGTCGTCTTCCCAGTTCAGGTTCATGTTTCCTTCTTTGGTGGTGATGAGCGCCAGGAAGTTCATCACGTTCTTTCCGTAAAGCTTGCTGGAGTCGTTGGGCATCGTAGCGGGCAGGTTGCTGTTGCCTACGATGGAAACACCGCGGCGGTTTACGGTTTCATTCGTTTTCGTGAACGGCGTATTGCCTCCCGTAGAGGCGGCCAGGTCAATGATCACCGATCCGTTGCGCATATTATCGAGCATGGGTTCTGTAATCAGTATGGGCGCCTTTTTACCGGGAATCTGCGCAGTAGTAATAACAATATCCGCTTTCGCGATGCTGTCCGCTATCCTTTGCTGCTGCCGCTGCTTGTAGTCCTCGCTCTGCTCCACGGCATAGCCACCGGCCTTGGAAGCATCGGCAGCGCCTTCCACCTCTATGAAGCGGGCGCCGAGGCTCATCACTTCTTCCTTAACGGCGGGACGGGTATCGAACACTTCCACCACGGCGCCAAGACGCCTGGCAGTGGCAATGGCCTGGAGTCCGGCAACGCCGGCGCCGAGTATCAGCACCTTGGCCGGGGCAATGCTTCCGGCAGCGGTCATGAACATGGGAAGATAACGGGGATAGAGATTAGCGGCCAGCAGAACAGCCTTGTAACCGGCTATGTTGGCCTGCGAGCTGAGCACGTCCATGCTTTGTGCACGGGTAGTGCGGGGCAGCATATCGAGGCTGAATGCGGTGATGCCTTTACCGGCCCATTCCTGCATCAACTGGCGGTTGAACAGGGGCTGGTAAATGCCTATCAACACCTTCTGACTGGAAATATTGCCGGGATGATGAATGGAAAGAAGAATATCCGCCTGCTCCCGCAAGCCATCCGGCGGGGCAATAGCAGCACCAGCTTTTTCGTAATCCTCGTCCGCGGCAAAAGCCCTGGCCCCTGCACCCTGCTCCACTAAAACCCTGAGTCCTTTTTTTACCAGTTGCCCGGCCGCTTCCGGCAGAAGCGAAACCCTTGTTTCTTCCGATGGTTCTTTCAACACGCCAATGGTCATATCTTAATATTTGGGTACCGGGTTGAAGATAGAGTTTTTTTCTAAGAGAAAGATGACCGATAAGAGACCACCGATAACCGACTGGTCTAATTCCAAATTCCTAATTCCCTGCCTTCCACCCTTCGCCCTTTACCCTCTACCTTAAAACCTTATAGCGAAGTGCTGCTTCTCGTGGAATTCGCGGCGGAAGAAGATGAAACCCAGGAAGAAGAGGTCAAGAGAGCAGCGGACGGAAGGGTGCTGGCGGATGTCGTGCCAGGCCTGCTCCATTTCGCGGCTCCAGTGGATATCGTCGAATACCAGGATGCTGTCGTTTGAGCAGAGGGGCAGCAGTTGGCGGAAATAGCTTAGGGTGGGCTCGTAGCGGTGGTTGCCGTCTATGTAGGCAAGGTCCACCTGCCTGAGCTCTTCAAGTACCTGGGGAAGAACGTTGTCGAAGGTGCCGGCATGGAGGACGATATTGTTGAGGCCGAGCTTAGTGAAATTCTGCAGGGCAACTGCTGCTATCTCGCCGCTCCCTTCTATGGTGATGACCTGCGCATAAGGATTGGCAGAAGCAAGGTAGGCAGTGGTGACACCCAGCGAGGTGCCCAGCTCAAGAATGGTTTGCGGCTTGTAATGCCGGGCCAGGCGGTACAGAAGCTGCCCGTATTTCTTTGGCTTTACTGCGCTTTTTGCCAACTCGCTTACACTCCTCTGGCGGGAGGCGCTTACCCTGGAGCCCGCACCATGATCTTCTATACGCAGCACTCTTCCATCCTTCAACAGGCCGGCCCGCAGCTCCTCTATAGCAACCGGAGACTGGTAGTTGTTCCCGTTGTTCATCACCCGCAGTATAAAATCAAACACAAAAGGCGAGTGCATGCCGTGTCCCTTGCCGTTAAAGGCGCTGATGTAGTACTGAAGATATTTGCGTGCCAGTTGGGTGGAATGATACACGAGGTGGAATTGGGAATTAGGGTTGAAGGTTTATGACTTAGGGCTTATGACTTGAGACTTGAAACTTGCGACTTGCGACTAACGGCTCACAGCTCGCAACTCCAAGCTCGCACCTTCCCTCTCCCATACCTCAAAGCTATGGGGATACGGATTTTTTTCATCGGCGCGGCAGAAACGGCTTTTGACCAGTTGCCATCCGGAGTGCAATTCGGGGAACCAGGTATCGCCTTCAAAGCGGTGATGGATGCGGGTGAGATAGATCCTGCCTGCCTGGTCCAGCGAGGTGCGGAAGATCTCGGCCCCGCCGATGACAAAGATTTCCTTCGCTCCATAACCCTTCGCTTTTTCAATGGCTTCCTCTACAGAATGAACCACGTCTATCCCTTCCTGCTTCCAGTCGCGGCTGCGGGTGATGACGATGCTTTTTCTTCCCTGGAGGGGCTTACCGATGGATTCGTAAGTCTTTCTTCCCATAAGTATAGGCATGGCCCAGGTCTGGTTCTTGAAATAGCGGAGATCGCCGGGCAGGTGCCAGGGAAGCTGGTTGTCTTTGCCGATCACATTATTTTCATCGGCGGCAAGAAGCAGGCTGAGAATCATGCGCGAATTTAACGGAAAAGCTGTTGGCTGATGGCTGTTAGCTGTTGGCCTGTGAACGTTCAGCCTATGAGCATTACATTTCTAAAGCAAGATTTTAATTAACCGCAAGGACGCCAAGACGCTAAGGAGCACCAGAATAGCTTCGGTTATCGGTGGTCTCTTATCGGTTATCCTCCTCTATACAGCCACTGGCGCTTTAATCGCCGGATGGCATTGGTAGTTTTCTAACTGGAAATCACCGTACTTGAAATCAAAGATGCTTTTCACATCGGGGTTCAGCTTCATGGTGGGGAGCGGGAAGGGCTCGCGGGTGAGCTGGAGGTGCACCTGCTCGAGGTGGTTGTTGTAGATGTGCACGTCGCCGAAGGTATGGATGAACTCGCCGGGCTCAAGGGAGCAAACCTGTGCCATCATCATGGTAAGCAGGGCGTAGGAAGCGATGTTGAAAGGCACACCGAGAAATACATCGGCGCTGCGCTGGTAAAGCTGGCAACTGAGCCTGCCGTTGATCACGTAGAACTGGAAAAGGGCATGGCAGGGCATCAGGGCCATTTCAGGAAGTTCACCTACGTTCCAGGCGCTGACGATCATCCGGCGGCTGTCAGGATTATGTTTGATCTGGTGCAGTACCTGGCTGATCTGGTCGATAGTCTGGCCGTTGGCCTCCCAGCTTCTCCATTGTTTACCATACACGGGTCCGAGGTCGCCGTTCTCGTCTGCCCATTCGTCCCAGATGCTCACGCCGTTCTCCTTCAGGTAAGCGGTGTTGGTATCGCCCCTGAGAAACCACAGCAGTTCGTAGATGATGCTTTTAAGGTGCAGCTTTTTGGTGGTTACAAGGGGGAAGCCCTGCTGCAGGTCGAACCGCATCTGGTAGCCAAACGTGCTGATGGTACCTGTGCCGGTGCGGTCAGCTTTTGAAACCCCGGTGTTCAATATATGGCGAAGTAGGTCGTGGTATTGCTGCATCTGGTTCTAAATCGGGGTGAAAATTAGGCTGTCTGCCTTTACGGGCCAAGCGGCCTGTTTTGAATGTCAGCAACTTGTGGGTAACGGATGACCGATCACCGCTAACCGACAACCGATAAGAGACAACCGTAAATCGGTCATCTGTTGTCGGTTAGCGGTTGTTCCTTCTGGCATAAATTTTACTTACTCATACTTAAACAGGAGCATTATGTCAGACGATCAACGCAATATACCTCATAAGCCTGATGGCGGTAACCTGCCTGCAGGCGATACCGGCAATGCCAGCAATCCTTCCCCCCGCGATACCAGTATGGAGCCCGCAGGCGGCAACCAGTTGATTGATGAAAAAGGTGAAAAATACCTTCGTGAAGTTGCCAGCATAGAAGACATGCCCGATCCGCAGGAGCAGAAAGAAGCAGAGGATACGATGGATGAGGAGAGTAGCCGATAACCGGGAACCGATAACCGTTGACCGACCCCCGCCTTGAGACGACCGCTTAAAGATCCTCTGTGTTTCCTCGCGTCCTGGCGTCCTCGCGGTTATTTGTCTTCGCGGTTAATTTGCCGGGAGATGATTTCGATTTTACTTTTGAGGTAGAATGAAAAACGACGTCTTCCATTTGCCTGATCATTTTACCGGCGGACAAAATCCTGACGTTTACTTTCATTTCTATTCGAATCACCGGTCTTCCGCCAGGAACAAGATAGTCTATTCACAAAACCTTCTTCTCCTGCTTCAGCGGGGTACGAAGGAAGTCTTCAACTCCTCAGACCATATCAAAATAGACAACAGCCATGTTGTACTGCTTGCTTCGGGCAGTGTGCTGATGTCGGAACGTGTGCCGGAATACAGGGCATCGCGAAGCATTCTCATTTTCTTCAGCAACGAGTTCCTGCGGGCATTTTTCCTGAAGCATGGATTGCAGGAAAGCGGGGCGGCAGCGGAAAGCAATATGCTCATGCTGGCAAAGGACGATTTTATCCGCAATTACGAAACTTCCCTGCAACTGCTGGAGCCGCTGAATGATGCGCACCTGCAGAAAGTAAAGCTGGAGGAAATGCTGCTGTACCTTGTCAGGAAACACCCGGCAGAACTTCAATCATTCATACGGCAGGCCCTCCAAAATAATGTGCAACAGAAAATCAAGGACGCTGTTCTTTCCGGCATGGACAGGAACCTGACCATTGATGAACTGGCCTTCCTGTGCAACATGAGCGCT
The DNA here is from genome assembly GCA_036399455.1 of Flavisolibacter sp. GTDB lineage: Bacteria > Bacteroidota > Bacteroidia > Chitinophagales > Chitinophagaceae > Flavisolibacter. The sequence continues at coordinate 6,236 of DASWNB010000347.1, forward strand.
TCCACATTTAAAAGGCATTTTGCAGAATTGTTTCATACAAGCCCGAAAAAATATTTCACGGAGAAGAGGATGCAAAGGGCAAAGCAGCTCCTGCAAATGAAAAAGCGGGTCTCGGAAATCTACCTCGAGCTGGGTTATGAAAACCTGTCATCCTTCAGCAGTGAGTTCAAAAAGCATTTTGGTATGTCACCCAAACAGTTTCAAAGCGAAAATGAGCTGAAAGCGAAAGTTTTTGAACCTTCAGCCTAACAGATAACGGAAGCCGGTCACCATTTTTGATGAAGCTTGGTGCCGGGGCAGATGCCTTGAAGACACCACCTGTTTCTTACTTAAACATCCACCAGATGAGTTACCTGCAAAGCGCAATCAAGCAGTTCGAATATTATAAAATGCTCGGGGAAAAAACATTCGACCAGGTTCCCGAAGAGAAGCTTTTCTGGCAGTATAATGAAGAAAGCAACAGCATTGCCGTTATTGTAAAGCACCTCTGGGGCAACATGCTCAGCCGCTGGACGGATTTCCTTCACTCGGACGGGGAAAAGGACTGGCGGAACAGGGATGCAGAGTTTGAGAACGACATAAAGACAAAAGAAGAATTGCTCGGCAAATGGAATGAAGGATGGAAGGTCCTCCTGGATGCTCTTCATTCGCTGGAAGAAGATGACCTTCAGAAAACGATCTATATACGTAACCAGGGACACACGGTTATGGAAGCCATCAACCGGCAACTGGCGCATTATCCTTACCATGTAGGGCAGATTGTTTTTCTGGGGAAGATGTGCGCTGGCCAGTGGAACTCGCTTTCCATCCCCAGGGGCAGCTCCAAAGAGTTCAACTCCGAAAAATTCTCAAAGCCAAAACACAGGGCCCATTTTACCGATGAATTCCTGAACCCCAAAACAGGTACGGAGGATATAAAGTAACAGCTCAGAACGGCTCATCAGGATCTGTGGGATGGATGAATGCTCAGCCATGCCTGCGGAGCTTCGATGAATTGTCGCTCTTTACAACGGACACCGCCACCCATCTCCATGCCCGGCAGCCCTTCACCGAATAGCGCTGGCTGAGATCATTCTTCACATAAAAAACGTGGTATAAGCTGAACAATAAAAGAACATAGCACGATTTTGTGGGTTATAGGAAAGGAGAGACACTCTTCTTATTAAAACATGCAACCTATTACCATGGAAGTGAAAAATGTTAAAGCATTCGGCACAGAATCAGCAGAGGCGCAATTGCAACAGTTAAACATCAACCGGAGAAAACCTACCCCGCACGACGTCGAGATCGACATATTGTACTGTGGTGTTTGCCACTCCGACCTTCACACAGTAAGAAATGAATGGCACGGTACAGAATACCCATGCGTACCCGGCCATGAGATCGTTGGCAAAATTGTAAGTGTCGGCGATCATGTTACAAAGTTTAAAGCAGGGGATCTTGCCGCGGTCGGTTGCATGGTAGATAGCTGCCGTCAATGCGAGTACTGCAAAGAAGGCCTGGAGCAATATTGCGAAGAAGGAGCTATCCAAACCTATAATTCACCCGACAAATACCTCGGCACACGAACTTATGGCGGGTATTCGGAAAGCGTTGTCGTGCATGAAGATTTTGTATTGCGGATACCTGAGAACCTTGACCTCGCAGCTACTGCACCGTTGCTGTGTGCAGGCATCACTACCTATTCACCGCTGAGGCATTGGAATGTCGGGCCCGGTCAAAGGGTTGGAGTTGTTGGCCTGGGTGGCCTGGGACATATGGCGGTTAAGATAGCCAAGGCCATGGGTGCAGAGGTTATCGTATTTACAACCTCGCCTTCCAAGATTGAAGATGCCAAACGCCTGGGCGCCGATGAAGTAGTATTGTCAAAAGATGAGGAGCAAATGATGCGGTTCCAGGGCAAGCTTCATTTTATTCTTGATGCAGTCTCCGCACAGCACGACATTAATGCTTATTTAAGCATGCTAAGGGTGGATGGCTCGCTGGCCCTGGTAGGCGCACCCGAGCATCCTCTTCCTGTAGCCGCATTCAGCCTCATCCCCTATCGAAGAAGCTTCGCGGGTTCCATGATCGGCGGCATCGCGGAAACACAGGAGATGCTTGATTTTTGCGGCAGGCACAATATCGTGGCAGATATAGAGATGATCGACATCCGGCAGATCAATGAAGCTTATGAACGCCTGCTGAAGGGCGATGTCAAATACCGCTTTGTTATCGATATGGCATCCCTTAAAAAATAGAGCCAGCCCGGGACCATACCTGGGATAAACTAACGGGCGTACATTCGATGGAAAATAATTAGTCAACCTTTAAGGCATTGCCTGTGCACCCGGGGGTTAGCAGGCAATGCCAAAAGCAATAACAATTATGGAGGGATCGAAAGTAATGAGCGTACCGCCGGACTGCGAGATCGTAACAAGCCGTGTATTTAAAGCGCCGCGAAAGCTTGTTTACAAAGCCTGGACTGATCCTGAGCACCTGAAAAACTGGTGGGGTCCCAAAGGCTTTACAAACACATTC